>NZ_JBHVFF010000188.1:0-16901 GCF_042801895.1 Streptomyces sp. NPDC057543
CAATCAGCCGGGAACCACGCATTCGAAAGCGTGCAGGTAGGAGTTGACCGGCACGACGTCGCCGATGAGCAGCCCGGCGTCCGAGATCCGGGCGACCAGGCTGTCCCTCGTGTGCTTCGCGCCGCCGACATTGAGGAGCAGCAGCAGGTCCATCGCGGTAGTGAACCGCATCGAGGGGGTGTCGTCGACGAGGTTCTCGATGACGACGACCCTGGCTCCCGGTCGGGCCGCGGCGACGACATTGCGCAGAGTCCTGCGCGTGCTGTCGTCGTCCCACTCCAGGATGTTCTTGATGATGTAGAGATCGGCCTCGACCGGGATGGCCTCGCGGCAGTCCCCGGCCACGATCCGGGTCCGGTCGACGAGCGGCCCCTCGTCCCGCAGCCGGGCATCGGCCCGCGCCACCACACCCGGCAGGTCCATCAGGGTGCCGTGGAGCGAGGGGTGCTTCTCCAGCAGGCTCGCCAGCACGTGCCCCTGGCCGCCGCCGATGTCGGCGACGGCGGACACCCCGGTGAGGTCGAGGAGTTCGGCCACGTCCAGCGCGGACTGCATGCTGGAGGTCGTCATGGCCTGGTTGAAGACCTGGGCCGACTCGTGGGCGTCCTGGTGGAGGTAGTCGAAGAAGCCCTTGCCGTGGACCTCCGCGAAGACGCTCCGGCCGGTACGCACCGCGTCGTCGAGGCGCGGCCAGACGTCCCAGGTCCAGGGCTCGGTGCACCACAGCGAGATGGAGCGCAGGCTGTTCGGGTCGTCCTCGCGCAGCAGGCGGGACATCTCGGTATGGGCGAAGTACCCGTCCGGGGTCTCGGTGAAGATCCCGTAGCAGGACAGGGCACGCAGCAGCCGGCGCAGGGGCACCGGCTCGGCCTTCACCAGCGCGGCGAGCTCCTGCGCGGTCGCGGGTGTCTCGCCCAGTGCGTCTGCGACGCCCAGCCGGGTCGCCGCGCGCACCGCGGCGGCGCGGGCCGCCCCGAACACGATCTCGCGCAGCTGCATGGCCGGCTGAGGGGAAGTGACGGGGTGCGGGACGGCCACGTGGATGTTGGTCGATGCGGAAGTGGGTGCGGGGGTGGGACTCACAGTGGTCATGCTGTATCGCTTCTCCTCGTGCGGGGTGCGCCGATCAGCACATCCCGGCCGGTGTGGACTTCGTGCAGACGTTGGCGGTGAACGTGTTGCCCTTGCCGGTGTCCCTGTTGGCCAGGTCGGCCGGCTTGTTGCCGAGCACGACATTGCCGCTGATGGTGTGGCCGGTGTTCTTCGTGCCCTCGAAGCTCTTGAACAGGACGACGCCGCCCGAGAACGGCGTGGCACCCACGTTGTTGCTGATCGTGTTCGAGCGCACCCGGGTGTCCGCGGCGCCGGTGAGTACGATGCCGGAACCCTGGATGGCGGGCAGCCGTTTGGTCTTGGCGCAGAACTTGTTGTTGTCGTTGATCTGATTGGCCTGGATCGTCATGGCTCCGGCCTGCGGCCTGCCCTCGTCGCCCACGACGAACACACCGTTGCAGTTGGCGGTGAAGATGTTGTCGTGGACCGAAAGGTTCCTGACGCGCCTGGCGGTGAAGCCGATCCGGTTGTCGGTGAGCGTGTTGTCCTGGAGTTCGGTGCCCCGGGTGTCGGTGGCGCCGCCCTCCTGGTCGACCGTGTTCGCGACGAAGATGCCGGCGTCGCCGTTGGCGCGGGCGGTGTTGCCCGTGAACACACCACGGGTCGAACGTTCCTGGGCGATGCCCCAGACGCCGTTGTGCTCGGCGATCACCCGCCGTACGGACAGCCGGTCCGTCCAGGAGGCCCAGACGCCGTTCTTCTTGAAGCCGGAGATGGTCAGCGACGTGACGCTCACGCCGTCGACGGTCCGGCCCGCCCGGCCCAGGACGCAGACTCCGCTGCCGGTCTTCGCACAGGCGTCGACGGAGTGCGGGTTCTTCTCCGCAGGCCGGATCACGGTCCGGTCGCCGTAGCCGCGCAGGGTGAGGTTCGGCTTGGTGATCAGGACGGTCTCCCGGTACGTGCCGGGCATGACGACGACGGTGTCACCCGCCCGAGCGGCGTCCACCGCCTTCTGGATCGATTGACCGGGCCGCACCACATGGGCGCTCGTGGTTGATGCGGAGGGCATTGCCGCGCCGAGTCCAGCGGCGGAGACGACCGCGATCGGGACAAGGTTCTTGATGTGTCGTTTCCTCATGAGCCGAAGCTAGGGGCGTTTTCCCCCCTTTGCCACATAAGGTGAGCGGTCGGGTACCCGGCGTTCCCGAATGGCTTAAGTCCGGGCGCGTCGCGTGGCGCAGGCGGGTGGACGCGCAACGGTGCACCCGGGGGACGCGGACCGGCGCTGTCGCGGCTCTTGCGCGGGTGACCGGTCCGGCCGCCGTTCGGGTGTTCCTCGGGGGTCCCGTCCGGCCGCCGTTCGGGTGTTCCTTCGTCCTCGCCCCGCGGTGCCCGGCCGCTCTCGTGCTCGCTCTCAGTCCTCGGGTGCGCGCCGGGGCGCAATGACCGAGCGGGCCCACCGGTAGTCGGCCTTGCCGCTCGGTGAACGCTGGATCTGCCCGGTGATCACCAGGCGGCGGGGGATCTTGTAGCCGGCCAGACGCGTCCTGCAGTGTGCCTGGATGTCGTCCAGCGAGGGCTCGGCCGCCCCCTCGCGCAGCTGCACCACCGCCGCGACGTGGTTTCCCCACCGCTCGTCCGGCACCCCGGCGACCAGCGCGTCGTACACATCCGGATGGGCCTTCAGTGCCTCCTCGACCTCCTCGGGATACACCTTCTCGCCCCCGGTGTTGATGCACTGCGAGCCCCGGCCCAGGACCGTGACGATGCCGTCCGCGTCGACGGTAGCCATGTCGCCGAGCAGCACCCAGCGCTGACCGTTCCTGCTGAAGAACGTCTCCGCGGTCTTTTGCGGGTCGTTGTAGTACCCGAGCGGTACGTGGCCGCGCTGGGCGATCCGCCCGGGCTCGCCCGGAGCCACCGGCTCGTACGTCACCGGATCGACCACCGCCGTACGGGAGTTGACCTGCAGCCGGAAGCCGTTTTCCGGACCCGAGTCGGCCGTCGCCGTACCGTTGAACCCGGACTCCGACGAACCGAAGTTGTTCAGCAGCATCACCGTCGGCACCAGTGCCTGGAACTCCGCGCGTACCGAGTCCGACATGATCGCACCCGAGCTGGAGACGGAGAACAGCGACGAACAGTCGGTGCCCTTCAGCGGCCCCTTCAGCGCGTCGATCAACGGCCGCAGCATCGCGTCGCCCACCAGGGACACGCTGGTGACCTTCTCCCTCTCGATCGTACGGAGCACCTCCTCGGGCACGAACTTGCGGTGGACGACGACCCGTTGGCCGAAGTTGAAACCGATGAACGCGGTGAGCGTCGAAGTGCCGTGCATCAGCGGGGGAGTGGGGAAGAAGGTGATCCCGTCACCGCCGGCGGCCACCCGCTCGGCCAGCTCCTGCGGGGTCTTCACCGGCTCACCCGTCGGCGCACCGCCGCCGAGCCCGGAGAAGAAGAGGTCCTCCTGGCGCCACATCACGCCCTTGGGCATTCCGGTGGTGCCACCGGTGTAGATGATGAACTGGTCGTCGGCCGAGCGCTGCGGGAAGCCGCGCTCCGGGCTCCCGGCCGCCTCGGCGTCCGTGAACGCCACGGCATCCGGACCGCGCACGCCCGTCACCGGCGCCCCCACCCGGACCAGATGACGGAGCGTCGGAGCTTTCGGCGCGGCGGCCGCGACCCGGACGTCGAACTCGGCGTCGAATACCAGCGCCACGAGATCCGCGTCCCGGTAGAGGTAGGCCAACTCCTCTTCCACGTAGCGGTAGTTGACGTTCACCGGAACGATGCGGGCCTTGAGGCAGGCCAGCACCGTCTGGAGATACTCGACCCCGTTGTAGAGATGCAGCCCGAGATGCTCGCCGGGAGCGATGCCCGCCTCGATCAGGTGGTGCGCGATGCGGTTGGCCGCGGCGTCCAGCTCCGCGTACGTCAGCCGACGCTCCGAACCGGTCCCGGAATGGTCGAGGTGGACGAGCGCCTCGCGTTCCGGGACCGCGTCGACGACCGACTCGAACAGGTCGGCAAGGTTGTACTCCACCATTCCTCCTGACCCCGGATGCTCACTGGCCCGGCGGTCATTAGAGCGCCGGGAGGCGCAAGTGGGAAGAGGGGTCGTCGAAGAAATCTGACTGACTGTCAGAAAACTATTGAACTGGACCCCCTCCTACTGCAACCTGTTCTAGGTCTTGAGACGGGAGGCAGGTAATGGGTGGTACCGAACACCTCACCGTGCGGCGCGAGGGCGCCACGCTGGTGCTCACCTTGAACAGGCCGGAGGCGAAGAACGCCCTCTCGCTGCCGATGCTGGTCGGGCTGTACGACGGCTGGCTGGCCGCGGACGAGGACGACGGGGTCCGCTCGATCGTCCTCACCGGCGCCGGCGGCTGCTTCTGCGCGGGCATGGACCTCAAAGCCCTGGCGGGCAAGGGGATGGAGGGCGAGCAGTACCGCGACCGGATGACTGCCGACCCCGATCTGCACTGGAAGGCGATGCTGCGCCACCACCGCCCCCGCAAACCGGTCATCGCCGCCGTAGAGGGCCATTGCGTCGCGGGCGGCACGGAGATCATCCAGGGCACCGACATCCGGATCGCCGGGGCGGGCGCCACCTTCGGGCTCTTCGAGGTCAGGCGTGGCCTCTTCCCCATCGGCGGGTCGACGGTACGGCTGCCGCGCCAGATCGCCCGGACCCACGCGCTCGAAATGCTCCTCACCGGACGCCCGTACAGCGCCGAGGAAGCCGCCGCCATCGGGCTGATCGGCCGGGTCGTCCCCGACGGCACCGCCCTGGAGCAGGCCCTCGAAGTCGCCGAGCGGATCAACGCGTGCGGACCGCTCGCCGTCGAAGCCGTCAAGGCCTCCGTGTACGAGACGGCCGAGCTGACCGAGACCGAGGGGCTCGCCGAAGAGCTGAAACGCGGCTGGCCGATCTTCGCCACCGACGACGCCAAGGAAGGCTCCCGCGCCTTCGCCGAGAAGCGCCCTCCCGTCTACCGGCGCGCCTGAGCCAAGGAGGCAACCGTGCCCGACATCCTCAGCGCACCGCTGGTGGTCGAATTCCCCTTCACCCGCTCCCTCGGACCGGTCCAGAGCGCCTTCCTCACCGGACTGCGCGAACGCACGGTCCTCGGCGTCCGGACCGGCGACGGCAAGATCCTCGTCCCGCCCGTCGAGTACGACCCCGTCACCGCACAGGAGCTCCGCGAGCTGACCGAGGTCGCCGCCACCGGCACCGTCACCACCTGGGCCTGGAACCCCGCCCCGCGCCGCGGCCAGCCCCTCGACACCCCCTTCGCCTGGGTCCTCGTCCGGCTCGACGGCGCCGACACCGCCCTGCTGCACACCTTGGACGCGCCCGGCCCGGAAGCCGTCCGCACCGGCATGCGGGTACGGATCCGCTGGGCCCCCGAGCGGACCGGCGCCATCACGGACATCGCCTGCTTCGAGCCGTACGACGACGGCGGGACCGGCCGATCCGTCCCGCACAGCGGCGAGTTCGACGATCCCGTCACCGGCATCGTCACCCCCGCCCGCCTCGACTACCGGTACACCCCCGGCCGTGCCCAGAGCGCCTACCTCGGCGCACTCTCCGAGCAACGCGTCGTCGGGGAGCGCTGCCCGTCCTGCACCAAGGTGTACGTGCCGCCCCGCGGTGCCTGCCCCACCTGCGGGGTCGCCACCGCCGAACAGGTCGAGGTCGGGCCTCGGGGCACCGTGACCACGTACTGCATCGTCAACATCAAGGCGAAGAACCTCGACATCGAAGTCCCCTACGTCTACGCGCACATCGCCCTCGACGGCGCCGACCTCGCACTGCACGCGCGGATCGGCGGAATCCCGTACGACCAGGTGCGCATGGGCCTGCGGGTCGAACCCGTCTGGGCCGAGGGCGGACGGCACCCCGATCACTACCAGCCGACCGGCGAACCGGACGCCGACTACGACGCGTACAAGGAGTTGCTGTAGATGCGAGACGTGGCGATCGTCGCCTTCGCGCAGACGGACCACCAAAGGCGCACCGACGAACTCTCCGAAGTCGAGATGCTGATGCCCGTCCTCCACCAGGTGCTCGACGCGACCGGTCTGCGGGCGCGCGACATCGGCTTCACCTGCTCCGGCTCCAGCGACTACCTCGCGGGCCGCGCCTTCTCCTTCACCATGGCGCTCGACGGCGTCGGCGCGTACCCGCCGATCTCCGAGTCCCATGTGGAGATGGACGGCGCCTGGGCGCTGCACGAGGCCTGGGTGAAGATCCGGACGGGCCAGGCCGACACCGCCCTCGTCTACTCGTACGGAAAGTCCTCGCCCGGTGCGGTGCGCGACGTTCTCACCCGCCAGCTCGACCCGTACTACGTCGGCCCGCTCTGGCCGGACTCCGTCGCCCTCGCCGCGCTCCAGGCGCAGGCGCTGATCGATGCGGGCGACACCGACGAGGCCGCCCTCGCCGCGATCGCCACCCGCAGCCGCGCCGCCGCCGTGGACAACCCGCACGCCCAGCTCGCCGGCCCGGTACCGGCCGGTGAGTACGTCGTACAACCGCTGCGCACGGGTGACTGCCCGCCGATCGGTGACGGCGCGGCTGCCGTGATCCTCGCCGCCGACGACACCGCACGGGCCCTGTGCGCCCGCCCCGCCTGGATCCGGGGGATCGACCACCGCATCGAGGCCCACAGCCTCGGCGTCCGCGAGCTGACCGAATCACCCTCCACCCGGCTCGCCGCGACCCGCGCCGGGGCCTTCGAACGGCCCGTGGACACGGCGGAGTTGCATGCCCCGTTCACCTCCCAGGAGGTGGTGCTGCGCAAGGAGCTCCGGCTCGACGACACCGTCACCGCCGTCAACCCGTCCGGCGGCGCGCTCGCCGCCAACCCCGTCATGGCCGCCGGACTGATCCGCCTCGGCGAGGCCGCGGCCCGCATCCACCGCGGCGAGTCCGACCGGGCGCTCGCCCACGCCACCTCCGGGCCCTGTCTGCAGCAGAACCTGGTGGCCGTACTCGAAGGGGAGAGCGCTCATGTCTGAGGAGCCCGTGGCCGTCGTCGGCATCGGCCAGACGAAACACGTCTCCGCCCGCCGGGACGTCTCCCTCGCCGGACTCGTCCGCGAAGCCGCTGTCCGCGCGCTGGCGGACGCCGGACTGACCTGGGCGGACATCGACGCCGTCGTCATCGGCAAGGCACCCGACTTCTTCGAGGGCCTGATGATGCCGGAGCTCTACCTCGCCGACGCCCTGGGCGCGGTCGGCAAGCCGATGCTCCGGGTGCACACCGCGGGCTCGGTCGGCGGCTCCACCGCACTCGTCGCCGCCAACCTGGTCTCCGCACGGGTGCACCGCACCGTCCTCACACTCGCCTTCGAGAAGCAGTCCGAATCCAACGCCATGTGGGGCCTCTCGCTGCCCATCCCGTTCCAGCAGCCGCTGCTGGCCGGGGCGGGCGGCTTCTTCGCCCCGCACGTCCGGGCGTACATGCGTCGCACCGGGGCGCCCGACACGATCGGCTCGCTCGTCGCGTACAAGGACCGTCGCAACGCGCTCAGAAATCCGTACGCGCACATCCAGGACCCGGACATCACCCTGGAGAAGGTCCAGTCCGCCCCGATGCTCTGGGATCCCATCCGCTACTCGGAGACCTGCCCGTCCTCCGACGGTGCCTGCGCGATGATCCTCACCGACCGTGCCGGAGCGGACCGTTCGCCGCATCCGCCCGCGTGGGTGCACGGCGGCGCCATGCGCAGCGAACCCACACTCTTCGCCGGCAAGGACTTCGTCTCGCCGCGGGCGGGCAAGGACTGCGCCGCCGATGTGTACCGGCAGGCGGGGATCAGCGACCCGCGACGGGAGATCGACGCCGTCGAGATGTACGTGCCGTTCTCCTGGTACGAGCCCATGTGGCTGGAGAACCTCGGCTTCGCCGAGGAGGGCGAGGGCTGGAAGCTCACCGAATCCGGCGTGACCGAACTCGACGGCGACCTGCCGGTGAATCCCTCGGGCGGGGTGCTCTCCACCAATCCCATCGGCGCCTCCGGCATGATCCGCTTCGCCGAGGCTGCGCTGCAGGTACGGGGACAGGCCGGCGAGCACCAGGTGGCGGGTGCGCGAAAGGCGCTCGGTCACGCCTACGGCGGCGGGGCGCAGTTCTTCTCCATGTGGCTGGTCGGAGCCGAGCCTCCCACCGGCTGACCGCAGGCGGTCCCGGCCCGGAGGGAGTCCGTCACGCGGCCTGTCCCGGGCCGCCCGGGGTGGCTACGATTCGGCCACGGGACGACAAGTGGGAGGAGCCGACGTGGCGGAGAGCACCACGACCCGACAGCCCTTCGCGGGCTGGGACGAGCCGGACCTGGATCTCAGCAACGCGGAGTGGCGGTCGGGCAGTCAGGGCGCGGGCGATGTCCAGATCGCCTTCGTCGAGGGATTCATAGCGATGCGCAACGCAGGCAAACCCGGCAGCCCGCCGCTGATCTTCGCCCCGGCGGAGTGGCGGGCCTTCGTGGTGAACGCCCGCGATGGCGAATTCGACCTCACCTGAGCGTCGCAGGAGCCGCACCTGAGCGTCGCGGGAGAAGTCGTACGGTCGCTGCGCGCCGCCGTCCGGTCGCTCTTCGCGTACGCCGTCCGCCCCGGTGAGCCGGCCCCGTGGACGCGGGCCGGCTGCCGCTTCGGCGGCACGGCGGAAGGGCACGCGCTCAAGGAACACTCCCGCCGATGGCAGTGCTTGCTGTCGTGCGGCAACCGCGCCCGGGGCGCCCGCCACCACGAGCGGCACCGCACCGAGTAGCGTGGTGATCATGATGGGCGAGCGCGACCTTCGAACCCTGCTGAGCGGTATGCGGCCGCAACTGAACCCCGGCCGCTATGTCTTCACGACCGTGCCGGGCGAAGCCGTGCCCACCCGGGTGAATCCGGTCGTCACGGTCACCGAACCCGAGGGCGTGACCCTGGTCCTGCCGGAGGCGGAGGCCGACGAGGCGGGACTGACGCACGAATACACCGCGGGCTGGATCACGCTCCGTGTCCACTCGTCCCTGGACGCGGTCGGACTCACCGCTGCCGTGTCCCTGGCGCTCGCCGATGTGGGGTTGAGCTGCAATGTGGTGGCCGGCTTCCACCACGACCATCTTTTCGTCCCGTACGAGCGGGCGGCCGAGGCCGTCGACGTGCTGGAAACCCTGGCAGCCGAATCGGCCTGAGGCGGCGCCGCGGCGCCGCCGGGACCGGGCCCGGCGGCCTGCCGGAGTCCGGTCGGCGGACCCGTGGGCGTCCCCGCCCGCGCGGCCCCGGCTCCGCAACGTGAGCCCGGACACGTAACATGTCTGCATGTCCTTCCTCCGCCGCCGTAGCGCCGCCACACCCGCGGGCCCCGACTTCGACGTCCTGGCCATGGACCCGGGCGACTGGCCCGGAAATCTCGGCGCCGGTCTGCTGCCCGCGCCCGACGGGAGCTGTCAGGGCGTCTTCCTGCGCTACGACCTGTTCGGCGGCCGCGGCCCCGCGATGATCATCGGCAACCTCCCGGAGGGCTCGCCCGCCCGCGAGACCGAGGAGGGACAGGTCCCGTTCGAGGTCGCCCAGCTGCTGCTCGCGCTGGAGAACGACGAGCCGGTCGAGGTCACCGGCACCGAGGACATGCCCGTGATGCAGGGTGACAACCTGTTGATCGTCCGCCGCGTCAAGCTCTCCGAGAGCCGGATCTCCTGCGTCCAGTTCGACCGCAGCGACGGCGTGCTCGTGACCATCGCCAGCTGGGACCGGCCGATCACCGACGATCTGTACACCCTGCTGAAGCCCCTGCCTGCCGAGCTGTTCCAGCAGGGCTGAATCGCCTCTTCGCCGGCCGCCCCTACGCATCGGGCGGCCGCGGGGCACCTGCCCGAACATCCGTCCAAGTGCTCGCGGCCTCTGTCCAAGAGGCCGCTTTGTCATGCGCCTTGTCGGTCAGTCGTCGGACCTTTACGGTCGGCCGCATGACATCCGGGATCACGCGACGCACCACAGTGAAGACAGCGATCGGCGCAACCGGCGCCCTGGCGCTGGGAATCCCCGCCCTTTCCGGTACGGCGTCCGCTGCCGGTACCTCCGATGAATCGACGGGTGTGGTGCGCTCGGCGAAACAGACTGAGCCGATACTCCGCTACCACACCCCGGCCGCTTCCTGGGAGCGTGAGTCGCTGCCCATCGGTGGCGGCGCCCTCGGCGCGAGCGTGTACGGAACGCTTGCCTCCGAGCGGCTCACCTTCAACGAGAAGACCCTGTGGACCGGCGGTCCCGGTTCGGCGCAGGGCTACGACTTCGGGAACTGGACCACCCCCAGACCCGACGCCCTGGCCGACGTCCAGCACCGCCTCGACAGCCAGGGCGCCCTCGGACCGGACGCCGTCGCCGCCGAACTCGGCCAGGCGCGTCGCGGCTACGGCGCCTACCAGGTCTTCGGTGACCTGTGGCTGGATCTGCCGAACGCCCCGGACGTCCCCGACGCCTCCTACCGGCGCACCCTCGATCTCCGCAACGCCCTCGCCGCCGTCACGTACACGCATCAAGAGGCCGTCCACACAAGGGAGTTCTTCGTCTCCCACCCGGGCAGAGTCATCGCGGGGCGCCTCATTGCCGACCGTCCGGGCCAGGTGTCGTTCACCCTGCGGTACACCTCGCCCCGCAGCGACTTCACGGCCACCGCCGCCCAGGACCGGATCACCGTGCGCGGCGCGCTGAAGGACAACGGCCTGCGCTTCGAGGCCCAGCTCCGCGTCCGGACCAGCGGCGGCACCGTCACCGCCGGTACGGACGGCACCCTCACCGTCACCGGCGCCCACAGCGCCTGGTTCGTCCTCGCAGCCGGCACCGACTATGCCGACAACTACCCCGCCTACCGCGGCGACGACCCGCACGCGGCGGTCACCGCCGCCGTGGACGCGGCCGCCCGGGCCTCGTACGAGAAGCTCCGTGACACCCACGTACGCGACCACCGCGCCCTCTTCGACCGGGTCGCCCTCGACATCGGCCAGCAGCCGCCCGACCTGCCCACCGATCAGCTGCTCGCCCGGTACACGGACGGTTCGAGCCCCGCCGACCGGTCCCTGGAAGCGCTGTTCTTCCAGTACGGCCGTTACCTGCTGATCGCCTCCTCGCGGGCCGGTTCGCTGCCCGCCAACCTCCAGGGCGTGTGGAACAACTCCACCACCCCGCCGTGGTCCGCCGACTACCACAGCAACATCAACCTGCAGATGAACTACTGGCTCGCCGAGGCCACGAACCTCGCCGAGACCACCGCACCGTACGACCGCTACATCGAAGCGATGCGCGCCCCCGGCCGCAGAACGGCGAAGGAGATGTTCGGGACCGCCGGCTGGGTCGTGCACAACGAGACCAACCCGTACGGCTTCACCGGCGTCCACGACTGGTCCACCGCCTTCTGGTTCCCGGAGGCCGCCGCCTGGCTCACCCAGCAGATGTACGAGCACTACCGGTTCAGCGGATCCACCGGCTATCTGCGTACCACCGCCTACCCCGCGATGAAGGAGGCCGCCGAATTCTGGCTGGCCAATCTGCGCACCGACCCGCGCGACGGACTGCTCGTCGTCACCCCCAGCTACTCTCCCGAGCACGGCGACTTCACCGCCGGTGCCGCCATGTCCCAGCAGATCGTCCATGACCTCCTGACCAACACCCTGGAGGCCGCCCGCACCCTCGGCGACGCACCCGCCTTCCGTGACCGGCTGGAAACGGCCCTCGACCGGCTCGACCCCGGACTCCGGATCGGCTCCTGGGGGCAGCTCCAGGAGTGGAAGACCGACCGTGACGACCCGACCGACGACCACCGCCACGTCTCGCACCTCTTCGGCCTCCACCCCGGCCGCCAGATCGAGCCCGGCAGCAAGTGGGCCGAAGCGGCCAAAGTCTCCCTCGGTGCCCGCGGTGACGGCGGCACCGGCTGGTCCAAGGCATGGAAGATCAATTTCTGGGCGCGGCTGCGCGACGGCGACCACGCCCACAAGATGCTCGCCGAACAGCTGAAGAACTCCACCCTGCCCAACCTCTGGGACACCCATCCGCCGTTCCAGATCGACGGCAACTTCGGCGCCACCTCGGGCATCGCCGAGATGCTGCTGCAGAGCCAGCACGACGCCGTCGAGATCCTCCCGGCCCTCCCGGCGAGCTGGCCGGACGGATCGGTACGCGGACTGCGAGCCCGGGGCGGCTTCACCGTCGACATCGAATGGGCCGCGGGGCAGGCCCGCCGTGCGGTGATCACGGCGAGCCGCAGCCGCGAAGTGACCGTCCGCAGCACGCTGTTCGCGAGCGGCGAGAAGGTCTTCAAGGCACGTGCGGGCGGGCGCTACACGCTGGTCGCCGAGGGCTGAGCGAACAGCGCGGTCACCCGCGCCGCCGAGACGCCGAGCCCCGTGGGACCGCTGAGGTGCCACGGGGTGCCGGTGCCCCGCCGCAGATCCTGCTCGCGGTAGCGCCGGCAGTCCCGGTGCCAGATCAGGATGCCCGCGATCCAGTGCTTGAGCTCCAGCACATACCCGGCCAGGATCTCCCGCGCCTCCGGGTCCAGGCCGAAGTCGTCGTACAGCACCGGCAGTTCCTGCTCGACGACGTGCAGGAACTGCCGCAGCCGCGATTTCATCAGATCGTGCACGATCGCCACCCCGGTCGGATAGTCCACCCCGAAGAAGTTCTGCACGACCAGGACACCGTTGTGCACCTCACCCTCGTACTCGATCTCCTTCTGGTACGAGAAAAGGTCATTGAGCAGGCACGCGTAATCCGACGCGGCGTTCTCCAGCGAGCGCAGCGGACCGCTGTGGTAGATCTCCTCCGGCACCTTCCTGCCGTGGCCCAGTCGGCACAGACTCATCGTGAGGTCGGAGCCGAACGTCTTGCGCCGCATCTCGACGTAGTCCACCGGGTCCGGAATGCGGTTCTGCACCTGGTTCGCCAGCTCCCACACCCAGCTCGCGGTCATCTCCTCGACCGCCGTCCGCAAGGCGCGGCGCCCGCTCGCGTCCATCGGCGCCGAGGTCTTCGCCCATAGATCCGCCAGCCCCCGCTCCAGCGCGTTGACCGGCTCGGGCGTCCCGGAGCCGTCCAGCGGCATGAACAGCGACAGCCGTTCATTGGCGAGCTTGGCCCCCGCCAGGTCACGGGCCCGCCCGTGCACCACCGGGAACCAGTCGTCGCCGTACGTCCCCCAGGTCAGCCACTGCGAGGACAGATCCAGCTCATCCGGTGTCGCGTCGGGGTGCAGTCCCGCCGCACACAGCGGCAGGTCGGTCGCGATCAGCCGCTCCTCGTCCCAGATGTGCGAACCCGGCACTCCCGGCTGCGCCTCCAGGATTCCCATGCGCCGGGCCCAGTCGACGATCCGCACCCGCGCCCCGTCCAGATGCGGGCTGAGCGTCGTACCGAAGGGCAGCTCGAAATCGGGTAGCAGGGACGGGCCGACATGCTGGTACGGCACATTGGTGTGGCTGCGCAGCCGGGCCGACTCCGAGCGGGGGGTCAGCCGGATCGAGGCCGCCGCCGTGCCGAAACCGAGAGCGGTCCCACCCGCCCCGCCGCCGTTCATGTAGCGGCTGGAACGCATGTGCCACTCATGTCCGCCCGACTGCCAGTCCTGCAACCCCTTGACGTAGGCCAGAACAGCCGCGGTGTCCGCCGGGTCGAGCTCCTTCTCGGCGCAGAGCGGGCCGAGTTCGGTGAGCGTCGTGTTCTCGAACTGCTGCAGCCGCGACGTCAGCAGATCGTTCACCGCGTCGGCGGCCTCCTGCGTGGAGCAGCCGAGAAAGTGCTCAAGGACCAGTACACCATTGCTGTTCTCACCCTCGTCCTCGACCTCCCGCTGGTACGAGAAGAGGTCGTTGCGCAGATGGACGCCATCGGAGAAGGCGTCCCGGAGCACGCGCAGCGCACGCTCCCCGGCCACCGACTCGGGGACCTCCGCGCCCGCCGCGTACTCCACGAGACCCGCCGACCACGGGGCACCGCCCACCTTGCGACGCATCTCGATGTACTCGACGGGGTTCGCGATGCGGCCCTCGTTGATGTTGGCGAGCTCCCACAGCGACTCGTTGAGCAGGTTCTTCGTCGCCTCGGCGAACCGGACCCGCCAGGCGTCGGACATGCCCGGCACCGTCCGCGCCCACAGATCGGCCAGCCCCGCCTCGACCGGATTCGCCGGCTCCGGCATCGGGGCCCCGCGGTCCATCGGCATGAACGCCGGCAACCGGTCCAGATACTGCTTGCCGCCCTCGCGGTCGGGGGTGCGCTTGAACAGCTCCAGGAAGTGGTCGTCGAAGAAGAAGACCCACACGTACCAGTCCGTGACCAGTGAGAGCGCCTCGGACGAGCAGTCGGGGTGGGTGTACGCGCACAGCAGCGCGTAGTCGTGGGAGTCGAGGTCCCGCTCCTCCCAGATACCCGAACCCTCCAGCATCCCTATGCTGCGCGCCCACTCCTTGGTGTGCGCTCGCGCCTCCTCGACATGGGGATTGAGCCGCGCCGGATACGGAACGTAGAAGTCCGGCAGGGTGAAGGGCTGAGCCATGTGCGTCCGGCCTTTCAGAGATCTCCGTGCGTGCCCGCACGGACCGGTGGTGTCCGCGCGAGCACTACCCTTCGGCCGTTCGGGGCACGCACATCCAGAATTAGTCACACAAAAAGTGCGCTCTTTCGTGGCGCGCCACCGCATGCGGCGGGCCGGCCGGCCGCTCGTAAAACCCGGGTAACGAGGCGCCGACAACGGCCGGTTGCTTCTTTCCGGCCGCAGGTCAGAGACCCTGCCAGTGGTCTGGTCCACTGACTCGACGCATGGCTCCCACTGAACCCTTGACGCGCCATCACCTCAGGTCAGAGAGTGTGCGCGCACGGCGGAACAGTGAGATCGGATCACGCACGGCTCCATCACGCACGGCTCGAAGAAGGGTTGTCATGACGTCCAAGCAGAGGACCGGACTCGCACTCGCGCTGACCACGGTCGGCGCACTGAGCATGGCACTGCTCAGTCCCGCGGCGCAGGCCGGTGCGGACGGGGTGCGGCCGGAATGCCCGCGCGGCCTCGAATGCGACTGGGTACCGGCGGCCTACCAGCAGACAGGTGACCCGGCCGACAAGGAGACGTACGGGAACTACGACACCTCGGACCGGCCGCACACCAACAAGATCAGATTCATTGTTCTGCACGACACCGAGGAAGACTTCGACACCACTCTGAAGATCTTCCAGAACCCGCTGAAACAGACCTCCGCCCACTACGTGGTGCGCTCGGGCGATGGCCATGTCACGCAGATGGTCAAGGGCAAGGACGTCGCCTGGCAGGCGGGCAACTGGTACGTCAACAGCCACTCCATCGGCATCGAGCAGGAGGGCGTCGCCGTCGACGGCGCCAAGTGGTACACCCCCGAGATGTACCGCTCGACCGCCAAGCTGGTGCGCTACCTCGCCGCCAAGTACGACATCCCGCTCGATCGTCAGCACATCATCGGCCACGACGGTGTGCCGCCCACCAGTGCCGCGGGCACCAAGAACATGCACTGGGACCCGGGCACGTACTGGGACTGGAACCACTTCATGACGCTGCTCGGCAAGCCCACCGTACCGAGCGCCCCGAAGAGCAGCGAACTCATCACCGTCAGCCCGGACTTCAAGCGGAACAAGCAGGCCTTCCGTGACTGCGAGAAGGGCGTCGACCTGCCGGTCCAGGGCTCCAGCGCCGTCCCGCTGCACACCGCACCGTCCGCCGAGGCGCCGCTCTTCTCCGACCCGGGCCTGCACACCGACGGCTCGCCCGGCACGAACTGCGCCGCCGACTGGGGCAGCAAGATCAGCGCCACCCAGCAGGCCGTGGTCGCGGACCACGCCCCGGGCTGGACGGCGATCTGGTGGTACGGCCAGAAGGCATGGTTCCAGACCCCGGCCGCGACCAGGACCACCACGCCCACCTCCGGTTACGTGGTCAAGCCGAAGGCCGGCCGTACGGAGGTACCCGTGTACGGGGTGGCGTACCCGGAGAAGTCCGAGTACCCCGCGGACTTCGCGGACCGGCGGGTGGGCTCGCCACTGCAGTACACGATCAAGGCCGGTCAGTCCTACCCCGGTGGCGGTGAGGCCCCCACGGGCTTCTTCTACGCCCCGACGATCGACGCCTCGTACCCGCTCGACCACGCGTACTTCCAGGGCAAGGAGAAGTACGTGACGGTGCAGATCGGCCACCGGGTCGCCTTCGTGAAGGCTTCCGACGTGGACATCGTGCGCGCGCACTGAGACCGCGGGTGCGCCTCGTGCCCCTCCGTGCGGCATCCGCGCACGGAGGGGTCGCCGAAGCACAAGCAGGCGGAGTACTACGACGCCCGGTCCGGCACCCGGATCGTCGCCCAGGAAGGCGCCGAGAACGGCAAACGGATCGGAGACGTCTCCAACGGCGACCGGATCGCCTTCGACCCGATGAGCGTCGAAGGTATCGGTACGGTCGGTTACCGGCTGTCCTCACCGTACGGGGTCGGCGCGATCGAACTGCGCGCGGACGCCCCCGACGGCCCGCTGCTCGCCACCACTCCGGTCCCGAACACGGGTGGCTGGGACAACTATCAGGCAACCCCGGCCGTACCCGTCCAGGAACTGAAGGGAACCCACAAGCTGTACCTCGTCTTCACGTCTCCGCAGAACAACTCGTTCGACGTGGACGCGGTCGACTTCAAGAGTCCCTGCCGCCGCTGCGTTCCACCCGCACGCGCACGCGGTGGGCATACATCACGGCGTTATCCACCAGGTTGGAGAACAGCCGGTGCATGGCCAGCGGGCGCAACATCAGCACCGCACCGGTGCCGCCCTCGAAGACCACGTC
>NZ_JBHVFF010000189.1:0-16712 GCF_042801895.1 Streptomyces sp. NPDC057543
GCCCGGGATACCGGTGCCGCCGAGGCGGACGAGGAGGCAGCAGCGGGGCTATGCGTTCCCACAGGTCATCGGGCACGAGATCAGCAGACACCCGGCACAGCCTGCCGACACAACACCCAACTGCCAAGCCAACACACCGATCTCATTCTGAAACGATCAGTAGGGCCAGGACACTTACCTGCTTCAGGAGACGGGAAGGATCCAGTCCTGATACCGGTTGTAGCCGCTGTCGCAGGGAGCGGTCCCGAGATTGCCGTCCTTGACGGTCAGGCACCACTTCTCGCTGCCGAACTGTTCGAGCTTGCCTCCGTCTCGGATGAACCAGATCGGCCCGTTCGTGCCGTCATCGCAGGACCCCATCGACACGCCCCCATAGATGTAGGACGCAAGACACGGACGATACGGATCCGCCCACGCCGCGACGATCCTCACCGTGCCGTCATCGCGGCGATCTACCCTCCACTTCTGGGAGCCGTCTTGCTCGTCGCAACTCACCGCCTGTGGGCCGTACTGGCCGCCGATCGACAGGCATCGACCGGTCCCGTGGTTGATGATCAGTCCCCCCAGGGGGTCCGCCTGCGCTGTCGTGGCAGTCCCAGCGAGCAGAGCGATGCCCAGGGAAGCAACGGCAGTGATTCCACGCTTCACCCGCGAAGTTCGGCTCATACGGCACCCCTTTCAAGGAGTCGGACTCATGGCTTCCTGCCGAGACGGCAGTCACGCTGCGCATCCCAGCCGGCAGAAGCCTGCTTGGAAGGTGACACACTGCCACGACCACGACAGGTTGAACGAGGACAAAATTCGCGAAACAGGGCCAAACCCCCCGAACGAAGGAAATCGCCGACACGCTGAGTACGGACCGGACCCTGCGATAGGCCGGGCACTTGCTGGCAATGAGTTGCCAGCAATGCAGGCATAGGTGGGGTCGACGTCCGTCGCGCGCTGCGGTCCTCCACCGCTGCCGGAGTAAATGCGTACATGTACCAACAGATCCCACATCGGTCCGGGGCTCGCGGGCCGTTCGGGACCTACAGGTCGAACTCCAGGTGCTCGATGTCCGTGAAGCGGACTTCCTCCAGGGAGCCGGCGCGGCGGCCGTTGTCCTGGAAGTACACCTCTTTGAGAGCTTCGGCGGCGATCTCCCGTAGCTGCTGGTCGGTGGCGCCCCGCTCCTGGGCGTCGAAGAGGCGGGCGGCGTACTGCGGCGGCAGGGCGACGGTGAGGTGGCGCAGCCGGTCCTGGTCGGTGGAGCCGATCGGGGCGGTGTAGCCGAGGCGGGCGCGGGTGTCGATGACGACCGCCGGTGCTCGCCGCCTGCTCGCGGGCCTTCGCCCGGATCTGCGGCTGCCATCGGGCCTTCACCTCGCGCTCTATGCGGGCGGCGAGGTCGGGGCGGGGCTTCTTGATCTGGTCCTTCACGTACCGCTCGACGGTCCGCTGAGAGACCCGCAGCATCTGGGCGACCGCCTTGGTGCCCTTGAGCTGCTTGACCAGGTACCGCATCTACGCGCCGGCCGACTTCGGGATCGGGCGGGTGAACGCCTACTGCACCGCCTGGTCCAGGCCGTCCCCGAACATGCCCATCGCGGTCTACCTACTCTCCGTTGTCCTTGTCGGTGACGGTGCCGTCCTTGATGGACCGGGCGAGGTTGAGCTCCGGGGCGTTGAACTGCTCGCGCACGCCCTCTAAGAACACTGGAGCATCGACTGGACACCCTCCAGCTTCGCCAGGCCGGGCGTCGGCCCGAGGCGGAACCCACCAGGCTGCGGCTTGCCGGACGCCGCGTACGGGAGGAAGTCGAGCGGGCCCTCCCCCGGCGAGGGGTAGACGACGCAGTCGGACAGCACGGGGAGCGGGAACAGCCCGGTCATCGCGGCCATGTTGCGCAGCTTGCGGTGCATGCTGACTCGGGCCTTGCTGATCACGGCGGCCCGGATGTCGGGGCGCCACGTCGGCCGCTGAAGGGCCGGCCACACTCGCCGCCGCCCTTGCCCTGACTGTCAGGTACCGCATCCGCAGGGCAACCGACACCTACGCCCAGCTTTTGGAGGCCGCCATCCGCCTCCACGCCAGCGACCTGGCCGCCCAACTCGGCATTGCCCACACTGGCCCCCGGACCCCGTCCTCGGCGACGCCCTCACCCACTCCGCACCCAAACCCTCAACACATCCACCTCCGGCGGCACCCCGCCCCGCTGACCTGATGCACTCCGCTCCGCCGACGTTCCGGCCAAGCGCCTGGCGAGAGGTCCCGACACTTCCCGCCCGATCCCGGCCTGCACCGCCCGCCTACTATGTGGGACCCTCGCCGCCAATGCCACGACTCCACTTCGCTCTCGGTCGGCTCGTAGTCTTCTGGGTGTAACGCGTCTGCGTGCTCTCGGCAGCCTGATCAGTGTCGCGGGGCTCGCGGTTCAGGCGGGTGAGCAGGGCGAGTGCTGGGCGAGGCCGCGCTCACACAAGCCCATCTTGCTGGCCGCTCGCTTGCCTGTGGTCCGGCCGGCCTTCGGTGCGAGCAATTCCGGCGCGTATCGCCGACGGGCTGGGGCCCGCGTGCCGCATTTCGCGGGGACATACCCCGAAGCGCTGCCGGAATGCCGTGCTGAGCGCGCTCGAGGAGGAGAATCCCGAGGCATACGCCAGCTCAGTGATCGTCATATGTCGGTACGCGGGCGCCCGCAGCCGGTCCCGTACCAACCGCAGCCGCTCCTCGCGGATCAGCTCGCGGGGAGTCGTCCCGGCATGCTGCAGGGCCAGCTGCACCTGGCGCAGCGACCAACCCAGCGCCTGCGCCACGGTGACGCCGGCCATATCAGGGTCGGCCGCATGCTCGCGGATGTACCGACGGACCACCGTCTCCACATCGGCCAGATGGCCCGGGGCGGTGGGCCGGTCTTCGCCTGCAGCAAGCATGCACAGCAGCTCGACCAGCCGGTCCGACACCGCGTCGAACTGGCCGCTGGTGAGGGTGTCGCGCTCCTCATGCAGACCGGTCAGCATGCCGCCCACCACCCGGCCGAGGCCAGAGGTCAAGTCGAGGCCTGCAGTGAGCGGCGACGACCGATTCAATCGCCCATTCACCTCCTGAGCGGCGATCGACATGATGAGCGCCCGCATGGAGGCTTCCTGCAGGATCTCGAACGGTGTGGCGAACGAGATCAGGCACCCGGCCCCCGGCACCAGCCGTACCTCCCGGTCGTCCTGCCGCAGCACCATTTCCCCGGAGACCGGTAGCAGCAAGCGGTAGTCCTCGTCCGGGTCGCGCCGCGCCTGTCCTGCGGTCCGGGTGTACTTGATCGTGTCCGACCAGAACATGACGAGCTGATAGGTATCAGTGCACTGGCGGATTGTCCCCGCACGAAAGTCGTCGGTGCGCGGATACATGTAGCCCATCCGGCTTTGATACGACGTCACGTGCTCGCTCCAGAAGTCGGTACGCTCACGCAACGTCACATCCTGGGTTGTCAACGTATCCACAACGTAGGTTTCCAAGGCCATCGAAGACACCCTTCACCGCAGCGTTTCTCGTAGTGCGCATATCCAGAGTCGGCTCTCGCGCTCATGGCATCAAGCGCTGCGCACAGCGACAACTTCCTTACGCGTACGCGCAATTCATGGCGCACGATCCAGTCCTACAGTCGGTCACAGGATCCGCTGTGCGCCAGGGCAAGGAGGGGCGGGTCCCCGCCCGACTGAGGTGGGACAGCCCCGCAACAGTCCCATCCGAGGGAGGAACCCATGGGCAGAGCTTGGCCCCGTTCGAGGTAGGGCGGGCCAGGGCGTGATTCCCCTGGGGCTGCGTGCAAATGATCTGGCCGGCGGCGCAGGCAGTATGCGGCCTTGCGGCCACCGGCCGGTTTGCCGACAATTGCCGGTTCTGCCGCCAGGCGGGGCCTCAGCCGGCGGCGCCCCGTGCATCGCTGTGAGCGCCTGATGGTGCGGGCCTGAGCAGCACAGCGTAAGTGGACTGCGAACTCCCGTTGAATGACCGGCAGTTGGCAATTGCGGTGGAATCTCAAAAGTCCTCAAATCGAATGGGAGAGGCCTACTCTGCCCCGTTGAACGAGTGACTGCATGTAGCAGCCTTCGAGCAGGCCGCTACCTGAACCATGGGGGAGATCAGGGTGGATAAAGAAACCGAGTACGTCATTCCGTCGACGACGGACCTGGACAGGGGCGGCCCGGCTGACTCCGAGACGTCAAGTCGGGGCGGACTGCTTCGCTCGCTGCGGGTTAGACGTCCGCGCCCGGCCTCCGGCGTGGTCGCGTCGCCGCAGCAACCGGCTCCGCATCCCGTTCCTTCGCAGAGTACGAGTGGGCGCGGCGTCGGTCGGCTGCTGCGTCACTGGCAGCTGCTCGCGGCTGCGGTGGTGCCCTGCCTCATCCTGGCCGGCATCGGATGGTGGCTCTGGCCGCAGCAGCCTACGAACGGCCCACCACACATCGCCGCGGGGACGGTCCAAGCGGACCTTCTCGACCCTGACAGTGTCAGCCGTCTGGCCGGGACGACAGTGGTCGCCAGCGCCCAGTCGAACCGTCCTCACGACCCGCTGACCGTTTCGCCGTCAGACTGCACCATCGCGGCGGGACCGACGACCCAGTCGGTCTACGGGCAGGCGTGGACCGCGTTCGTGTCGGCGACCTACAAGGACGCGGGGGCCACGGGCGCCTACACCGTGAATCAGGTGGTCGGCGTGTTCCGGGACAGCGACAAGGCCGATGCGGCCTTCTCGACCCTCACCAAGGGGCTGAACGCGTGCTTGTCCTCGACGCGCACCGATCAGGACGGCCGCACCTCGAAGTGGACGTACAAGGCACAGCCGTCCACCCAGGTCGCGGTGGCGTGGACGGCGGCACAGGACGGCAACGCGAACTGGGCCTGCTCCCACCAGGCGCGGGTGAACGGCACGAGTCTCGTCCAGGTCTCGGTCTGCCAGGCCGGTGACGGCCAGCCGACTGCCGCGAAGCTCGCCGACGAGCTCACCAGGAAGGTGAGCCGATGACCACAAACCCGCTCAAGTCGGCCGCTCGCCGTCGGCGCACCATGCGGCGCGCAATCCTCCTGGTGCTGGTCGCGCTCTTGGCGCCGATCGTCGCCACGGGAGCGTCGGCAAGCGCGGCCACCAGCGCTGCGGGTGCCCTGGCCCAGCCGGGCACTACCTCTCCCCTGGTCCCGTCCGGAGACATCACGGCCGTCTCCGCAGCCCTCGTGCAGAAGGTCGAGGACTTCAACCGACAGGAAGCGGAGATATCCCGGCAGGCGAAGGAACTGGTCGCCGAGGCGGAGCGGATCACCAAGGATGCCGCAGCCTTGCGCACTGCCACCACGGCGTTCAACTCCAAGAGCGCTGCCGTGGACCAGAAGGCCAGCGACTTCAACTCGCGTGCGGCAGCCCTGACCGCGAAGATCAGCGCCCACAACAGCAAACCGCATACCTTCCGGATGCCCGCGCAGGCCGCCGCAGCCAACGCGTACGGCGCTGAGGCGAGCAGGCTGAGGGCCGAGCAGGCCCGGCTGCAGACCAAGAAGAGCAGTCTGCAGAACGAGCAGAATCAGCTCAGAAAACAGGGGTCCAAGCTCCGTTCAAAGAAGTCCCAGCTCACCGCCACCTCCTCAGCACACGACGCGAAGGCCCGGACGCTACGGAGCAAGGAGAAGCAACTGCAGTCCCTGGGACAGCAGTTGCTTCAGCAAATCGCTCAGGCCATTCAGAGCCTCGACGACAATCCGCCGGACCCGGCGGCGATGATGGACCAAGGCGGCGACGCGGCCAGTCCGCCGCAGTACCGCGACCAGTCGCAGAGCCAGGAAGCCGGCCTTGCTGACAGTCCGTCTAGGCAGCCGCAGGTCTCCGCCCTGAAGGCGTATGCAAAGCAGTCCGGCACCACCGTCAACATGCAGCCGGGCACGGCGTATCTGTCCCCCGGCGCTGTCAGCGGGCTGCCCACCGCCCAGGCGGCGCAGCTCGGCAGCCCGGTCGGTACCTACGACGGCCTGGCCCGCAAAGCCAACGGACATTACAGGGCCCTGAGGGTGCAGACACCCGGGGCCTCCGGCTCTCCGGAACAGGCGGCCTTCGACGAGGCCATCGCGCGCGGTGGCCAGGCCGAGGCCAGTGTCGGCGGCACCCGGATCACCATCGACGAAGTGACGTCCGTCGCGGCACCGGCTCCGACCACCCGGCCGCGGCCAGGGCCCGATACGAACACGGACAACAAGCAGCGGTGTGACAGCGAGCCCAAGTCGTCCCGCTTCCAGTACCAGCCGCTGGACGGGGAGGGCCGCGCCCAGGGGGCAAGCGCGCTGCTCTGCCCGAGCGACCTCAAGCCCCCGCTCGCGGACCGAGACACCGGCTCGGTTGACGTGTACGGGTTCCCGGACCCCGCGCAGAACACTCCCAGGTCAGGGAAAGGAAACATCTTCGACCGCACGCACATCGTCGGCGACAAGGTGAGCGGCGACTGGGTCAACGAGAACCTGTTCACCGGGTTCAAGCGCATGAACCGGAGCGGCATGCGGCGCTGCGAGATCAAGATGGAGAAGCAGCTCGCGGATGGAAAATGGGTCCAGTACACGGGGAAGGTCAACTACAGCCACACCACGGGAATAGCGGACAGCATCACCATGTCCGCCTACACCAAGGACGGAGTACTGTTCGACAACGTCGTGGTCCAGAACAGCACGGATTGGCAGACGACATGCTGAGGATCGAAGAGCTAGAGGCCGCGCTTCCGTCGATGACACGGTGGCGTGTGTCTGGGGAGCGCAACGTGGACTGGGGCGCCCTTGAGGCGGTCCTCGGGACGGCGCTGCCCTCGGACTTCCACGCTCTGGCGGAGGCGTACCCGGTGCTGGTCATCGACAACTTGCTGAGCGTGTCCGTTCCCCGTCCCGGCACCGAGGCGTTGTGGGCCTCCGAGGCCAGGGAAGACGAGATCCTTCAGGATCTGTACGAGATGGGCGACACCGAGGGCTACGTTCCCTTCCCGCAGCCCGGCGGCCTGATCAGCTGGGCGTCGTCCTATGCGGGGGACTCCTTCTACTGGAAGACGAGCCCTGCGGACCCGGACGCCTGGCCGGTGGTCGTCCGCGGAGACAACGGCAACTGGTCGGAGTTCCCGGTCGGTGCCGTCGAGTTCCTGACCGGCGTCTACAGGCGCACCATCCACGTGCCGGGCATGCCCAGGGACTTCCCTAGCGACTACCCGCAGGTGCTGGGCCTGAGCGACCGCATCGACTGATCGGCAACTGATCCGCAGGCACATGTAAACAGCGATCGCCCCCAGGGTCCCTGGGGGCGATCGTCATTCAGCGGTCGCGCGATCCTGTAGGTGCCGAGAACCAGGTTCGTGTTGGTCACGCGGCGTGTTGGTATTCGCGCAGGATGCCAGCGAGGCGGTCGCGTCGATGGACGTCCAGGCGCTCGTCGTGGGCGCGAAGGCCCAGCGGCGAGCCCAAGGAGATCCAGGTGGAGCGTGATCACAGCCGGGCTGCGGCGCTTCCTCGTCAGTTTCGCAGCGAGTGGGACGCCGCCCGCCGCCAGACGGTCCGCGCGTGATCCGGCCCCGGGGCCGCTACCGCTGCCAGCACAACAAACCCGACCTCCGTGGAGACCGGCAGCGTCCGGCCCTGGACTACCAGGGCTGTGGGCCCACTCGCTCAACTCAGCCAGCCGGGTTGTCCGGGGTGCTGGTGTGCAGCTCGGCGTGTATGGGGGCGATGGGCATCTCCTCGGCGGGCGTGGGGGTGTTGCTGCGTGGGCTTCTGCTGCCTTCGCTGCCGTGTACTCCTGGGGGCTGGCCGTGCGCCTGCGCCTACCGGCCTCGTCGGTGAGCCGGTGCCGGGTCTCCGGTGCTTGGGGGGCGGCCCAGATCTGGACGAGGTGCTGTTCCAGAACGGTGTCGCCCTCCTCCACGTAGATGTCGCCGACTGCGGACGCCGCATCTCGTCCACGTGCGTGGATCCGGAACCTCCACCACTGGTACTCCCCCTCTTCACCGAGGAGGGGAATTCCACCAGGTCCTCGGAGAGGGGATCGCCCACCAGCGGTCCCTCGGACGGGAAGTACAGGCTGATCTCGACGGCCTCGTCCCAGCCCTCACGGTTCAGCGGCGGCTCGTCGGCGGTCACGTCGAAGACGACGTCGACATCACCGTAGGACGTCCCGGTCAGGACGGTGGCGTAGGTGGCCTCCGCGTTGACGTAGACGAGTCCGCTGCCCGCGAGCCGGTCGTCGATGTCCTGATCCGGCTCCTTGCGTCCGTGTCCGGCAGAACGTACTGATGGTGAGACACCTGCACACGGGCCGGGCCCTGGGCCGTCATCGTTCTCCCCGTTCTCTCAACTCTCCGACACCGCGCCGCGGCCCACCCATCCTCAGCAGACAGGCGGGTCGCACACGAGTTGTGCGCTGTTGGGTCAGACCGCGACCCAGAAGCCATCCTTGTTCACCAGGCGCTCCTGCTTGTAGAAACCGATGATCCGGCCGCCCTGCTGGTCCTGTTCCTTCTCCGGGACCATAGCGATGCCCCGGCTCGCCGCCGGGAGCGCTGTTCCCCCTTCGTGGGTCCGGGCGAACGGGTACTCGTCGCAGGACTTGCCGCGCGGCGGAGTCGTCCTCCCGCACACGGCACGCCGGTTCGCAGCCGCCTTCCTGTCATCGGTGAGGCGGTGCAGCGGGTGGCCGAAGCCCGGCTTGCCGTAGTGTCCGCCCTTGGCCTGGATCGGGTCTGTACGGTCAACGGTGGATCTTCGAACCGGAAGTGACACCTGATGACAGACGTGATCGTCTCGGCTGAGGTCGTCGAGGAAGTGCAGCCCGCCGGGATGCCGGAGGCCCTGGACGACCAGTTGATCGGGCAACTGGTGGACCGCGCGAAGGCTGGCGGGATCAAGTTGACCGGTGAGGGCGGGCTGCTGCAGCAGCTGACGAAGAGGCTCTTGGAGTCCGCTCTCGAGGGTGAGATCACCGATCATCTCGGCCACGAGAAGCATGAGAGGGCCGCCGACGGCAACACCCGCAACGGGACTCGTTCGAAGACCGTGGTGACCGAGGTCGGGCCGGTCGAGATCGAGGTCCCCCGGGACCGGACGGGCAGCTTCGAGCCGCTGGCTCGCAAAGGGCACACACATCGGGGAGATCTCTCGTGACCGAGGTGGTGCAACCCCTACGCTGCGGGAATGCGGGAGTTGACGTTGCGTGTCCGAGTGGCTGCCTACGTACTGCGCCGACGCGTGGGACGGCCGGTGGAACTGCTCGTGTTCGACCATGACGCGGACCTGCCGCCCGGCACGCACATCCCGGCTGGAGGTGTGGCGCCGGAGGAGCCACTGAAAGAGGCAGTACTGCGGGAAGTCGCAGAGGAATGCGGACTGACATGCGTTCGGGTGCTGCGCCCCATCGCCGAGGAACACACTCCGCACCCGATCCGCCGGTTTCCTCGCCGCACCACCTTCTTTGAACTGGAGGTTGTTGGCGACGCAGATCTCCCCGATGCATGGGACCACCATGTGACGGGTGCGGGTCGCGACAATGGCATGAAGTTCCATTGCCGATTTGAGCCACTGCCCCTGGCCTTCCCCTTGGCGGACGGTCAGGATGCCTGGCTGAATCGTCTGGATGCGTGAACGCCGTTACTTGGCCGTCATCTGACCAGCTGGCCCTTGACGGTCTGCGCAGGGCGGTCTGAGCTGAACCGGATTTTGTAGCGGCTCTGAAGCCAGGCATGATCGCCTCGGCGGATGGGAGAACACAGGTCCGATGCCTGCACCACGGAAGTACCCCGATGAACTGCGTGAGCGAGCGATCCGTGAGGTCCAGACCTCGGGGCGTCCGGTCGCTCATGTGGCCCGAGACCTCGGGATCCACAAGGAAGCCCTGCGGAACTGGGAACGTCAGGCCGAGGCCGACCAGAGCCTGCTTCAGCAGCCCGTGCCGGCCGCTGTGACCCCCAGGCGGTCAAGAAGGTGTGGCACTACCTGACGCGTTTCGGGGCACCCCCGAAGTTCACTGACAGGCCGGTGACTCCGGCACCGACGGAGGGGGCCGTACTCGATAGCCTTCGTTGAGGCGATCGGCGGGGTATGGCCCTGATCCGCGACGCCATACAAGGGTGTCCTCGGCGCGGGAGCCGAATGACTCTCGTACAGCTGCGGCAAAATGGCTTGTAGCGACGGCCGACCGTCCGGGGCCGCGGACAGGGGGCCGGACACGACAAGGGGCCTATCACCGTCGTTCCAGGCAGCACCTGAGTCTCCCGGGCGCCCGGTCCGTCCTCTGGACACGCCGACGGAATCCCGAGATCCACCTCGCCGCCGAATCTGCGGCTCCGGGACCTTCATCGGGCGATCGAGGAGTGCCTGAACGTCATGGATTCCTCCAACGGCGCCAACTCCGTGATCGCCTACGGCAAGGGCGGGGAGATCGCCTCGAACCGGCGCGAAGAGCAGGAGATGTTCGTGCTGTGCCTGCGGATTCTGCAATCGGCCCTGGTGTACGTGAACACACTGATGCTCCAGGACATCCTCGGCGAACCGGAGTTGGCGGGCCTCCTCACGCCTGCCGACCAACGTGGCCTGACCCCGCTCTTCTGGTCCCACGTCCGGCCCTACGGTGAGGTAAACCTCGACATGGACACCCGCCTGAACCTCACTGCGGGCTCGACGGTTCCCCGCCCTCGTATCGCTGCGGGCGTCGAGCAGTCGGTGCTGAGCTGCACAGATCGGTGAGCCCCTTGCAGCGCCGCGCGGCTGACGAGACGGCACAGATATCCTGCGCGAATGAAGCGGATGCAGCGGGCTGCTGGCGCAGTCGTCGGCTCAGCGGTGGGTGACGCCTTGGGCGGTCCCTTCGAGTTCGGTCCCCCGGGAGCGTTCTCCGCGCGGTTTCCCGCGCCTGGTGCTGGTGGCGAGATGTGCGGAGGCGGTGGCTGGGGCCCCGGCGAGGCCACTGACGACACGCAGATGGCCGTTCTGGTCGCGGAGTCCCTGCTGGAGCGAGGCGGACTGGATCTGCCGGACATCTTCGCCCGCTTCCAGCGGTGGTCGGCATCAGAACCGAAGGACATCGGCTTGCAGACCGAAGACGCTTCCACCGAGCCGACGCCGAGAGCCTGTCGCATTTCGCCCGTTGGATCGGCGCCATCTGACGGACTGCTACAAGCAGTAGCAGTTGCGCCCCTTCCCAGGCCTCACGATCTACCTGTCCGCACCACACAGGTAGAAGGGAGGGGCCCATGACCACCCCTGTGCTCGTCGACGGTCAGGTGAGCATCGCTCGCCTCCATGGCGAGGCCTGCTGGACCTGCGGCGCCGTCACCCGCGGCCTCATCCCTGCGGGAGTCGTCGTCTTGGCGGGGCAAACCCAGCCTTGGCCAATCGTCTCCTGTGGCTGCACGCCGGTCACCGGCATGGAGACGACCATGCCCCCATCCGCTGCCGCGTCACCTCTGCCTGATCTTCCTGATCCGGTGACACTGTCCGACGCGCAGCAGCGCGGCGCGAACTGCGTCTGGTGCATTGCCCCTCTGGCTATCGGCGCGGCGCACGACCTCGGGCCCTGCCCGGTCGACGCGCATGACACCGCGGCCAGATGGTTCCCCCGCTGCTGCCCCACCTGCTGGAAGGGCCACCAGTGACAACCCTGAAGAAACCCAGCCACCCGCGCGGCGACGATGCGTACCGAGTCCTGGTGCGCCACACCTACGGGTGCGCGGCCTGCCGCTGCTCGCCCTGCCCGACCGCGGTCCGCCTCACCCGTGCGTGGAGGGAGGCCCGCCGATGATGTGCGACCGCTGCCACCAGCCCGTGACCCGCGACGAGTCGAAGCCGTACGACGTGCCCGGAGCGTCGGGCCCCGGCATCACGATCTACGTGCACAAGCGTCCCTGCGCCCTGCCCGTCTCGGCCCAGCCGCAAACGTACCCGCAGCGCAGGCGCAGGCCCTGATCTCCCGCCCGCGACTGACGCCGATCGGTCGCGGGCGGGTTCTACTCCCGTACAAGGTCGGCGAGCGGCACACCGAGCATGTCGGCGAGCGGGGCACTTTCTCGGTCAGCCGCTCGCGTGCCGCCCAGGGACGGCGTGTGCGCGCTTCGGCGACGACCGTGAAGGTTGGGGGCTCAGATCGGTCACCGCGGCGACGTCCAGTAGCGATCCCCGGGTCACCGGGTCACCCCCACGGCACCTCCACCGATCGGTGGTATCGCCACCCGAGCCCGGACCACCGCGGCGCGTGCGTGGCAAGCCGTACCCGGTATTCCTCCCAGGCCCGCCCGTCGACCGGCGACCATCCGATCTCCGCGATGCCGGGGAGCCGCGGCAGCGTCATGTACTGCACCTCCTCGAACGTCGCCACCCGCTCCGTCCACAGCGCGGACTCGGCGCCCTGCACCTGGCTCTCGGTGACGCCAGGGATGTAGGTGGCCGGGTCCCAGGTGTAGCCGTCCTGGACGTCGGTGTAGCCGGCCCAGTCGTGCCCGTACGGCGTGTCGGCGTCGTATTTCATGTCGAAGTACGCCTTCTTGCTGGGCGAGAGGACGAGTTTGGCGCCCTGTGCCAGCGCGCCCTGTGCCTTTGCGGCGTTGGCCCAGAACTGGACGACGGTGCTGGGGGCGATGTCGGCGAGGCCGACCTCCTCCCAGCCGACCGTCTGCTTGCCGAGGCCGTGCACGGTCTGCTGGGCGCGGCTGATGAAGGTGCGGTAGTCCTCGGGTTTGGTCGCCAGCGCCTCGTCGCCGCCGATGTGCAGGTAGGGGCCGGGGGTGAGGTCGGCGAGTTCGCCGAGGACGTCGCCGATGAACCGGTAGGTGAGGTCCTTGTCGATGCACAGCGAGTTGGGGATGCCGGTCTCGCCCGTGTAGAGCGGCGGTGCTACGCCGTCGCAGGTGAGTTCGGCGTAGCTGGCCTGGGCCGCGTTGACGTGGGCGGGCATGTCGATCTCGGGGATCACCATGATGTGGTGTTCCGCGGCGTGGCGGACGATGTCGGCGTACTCCCGTTGGGTGAAGTAGCCGCCGGGGCCGCCGCCGACCTCGGTGGAGCCGCCGTAGGTGGCCAGGCGGGGCCAGCTCTTGATCTCCAGGCGCCAGCCCTGGCTGTCGCTGAGGTGCAGGTGGAGGCGGTTGATCTTGTACAGAGCGAGGATGTCGATATAGCGCTTCACCTCGTCGGCGGTGAAGAAGTGCCGGGCCACGTCCAGCATGGACCCGCGCCAGGGGAACCTCGGGGCGTCGTCGATGTGCAGGGGGGAGATGGTCCACGGACCGGCGTGCGGGGTGGCGGACTCCGCCGCGGCAGGAAGCAACTGGCGCAGGGTCTGCGTCGCGTGGAAGAGCCCGGCCGGCTCGGCGGCGCGCAGGTGGACGCCGCCGTGGGTGACGTCAAGGCGGTAACCCTCGGCAGAGGGCGTCTCGTCGTCGTCGGCCAGGGTGATGGCCTGCGGGGCGGCGCCAGAGGCAACCACCGGGACGGCATAACCCGTGGCCCGGCGCAGCCAGGTGGCCAGGTACTCGGCCGTGCGGCGGGCCTCGTGGGCCCGGTGGCGCACCGCGACGGCGGTGTCGGCGGTGATCTCAAACGGCTGGCCGCCGGTCATCTGCAGCGAGCGGGGCTTGGGGATGAGGGCGGGCGCGGGCGGCGTGACGGGGGCGGTGCGGGCGGGGGCTGCGGCGGCGGTGGGGGTGAGGTGGGCGGCGCCGGCGAGGCCGACGGCGCCGGCGAGGAGGATGCTGCGGCGACGGGGGCTGTGCTGCATCGGTGGTTTTCCTCTCAGGCCAGGGTGAGGTGGGGCTCGAGGGTCACCTCGAAGAGGCGGTCCCAGGGCAGTTCGATGTGGATGTCGGTGACGTCGGCGAGCTTGGCGGTGCGGGTGGTCGCGCCGCGGTGGCCGAGGAGGAGGTGGTGGCCGGCGAAGTGGTCGGTGAAGTACTGGCGGGTCACCGGGGCGAGGCGGTCTTGGACCCAGCCGTCGAAGAACGCTTTCTGCTCAGCCGTCAGGTTCATAGGGTTCCACCCCTTGGACGTGGCCTCCGCGTAGGCGGCCTTCTGGATGACGTTCTTCCAGTGGTCGTCCTTGACGAACCGGTAGAGCAGGTACTCCGCGTGCGCCCGGCCCGGCCCGGTCAGCGCCGGTACCCCCAGTCCGCTGGTCGAGCGGTGCAGGAACGCCCAGCGGGCGGTGGCATGGGCCAGGGCTAGACCGAGGGCGTTGCCGCCGGTGTTCCAGCCGGAGTACGACAGCAGCGCGGCCAGGTCGACTCGCTGTTCCAGCTCGGCCACCAGGTCGTGGTCGGCGCGGTTGACGAAGACCGGGTCCACCACGACGACCGACTCCCCGGACGCCGTCAGCTCGGCGGCCCGGCGGGCGAACACGGCGAGGTCGGCCGCCCGCTGATTCTCGCTCGCCGAAGGGGTGTTGACCATAAGCACCAGGTCAGCGCGGCCGTCGACGACGGTGCCGCCGACGGACTTCGCGTGCCGGCGGATGTTCTCCGCGAACGGGATGCCCTCAAGGTCCGCCGTCCACTGCTCGCCGGAGATCCCGGCGTACTCCACCCGGTAGGTGGGCGCGGTCCCGGCGGCGATCAGCCGGGCGACCAGCAGCGCGTCCACCTCGTCCGCGCCGGGGAAGACCTCGACCCGCCGGCCGACCCCCAGGTACTCAACCAGCTTCTCGAGCTCGACGCGTTCGGCCCGGGCCAGGCCCACCGGGGCAGTGTCGTCCTCGGAGAGCACCAGATGGCTGATGGTGCCGTCGGCGACCCACTTGACCATCTGCCGGTTGACCTCATGGTTGCGGGCCCGCGCCGTCAGGTAGTCGTCGACCACCGCGTCCGGGATGGTGGCCCGGACTGCCTCGAGCCGGGGCCGCAGCTCTTCCTGGCCGAGGTTCTCCACCTGGTCGTACAGCTTGGCCCACTCGACCAGCGGAGCTACGTACTGTTCGAGGTCGGGATTGCCGGGGGTCAACGCGAGGCGCTGGATGGTGTCGTGGACCACGATCTGCGCGCCCGGCCGGGCGGCCCGCAGCGCCCGGATCGCCGCGACGTTGGCCCGCGCCGACTCGAGGGTGGGCGTGCCGGTGCGGGAGGCGATCAGGCCGCCGTAGGCGAGCATGCTCACCGAGATCACGTACTCGTCGGCGCCGACCGAGCCCAGCCAGCGGGCGATGGCCGCGCCGTCCCCGGGCTGGAAGAACCGGCCGAGCGCCTTGCGCGGCGGCAGTGTGAGGTCGACGTCGGCGACGGCGGCGGTCATGGTCGGGCAGTAGACGTTGACGGGCCGGTCGTCGAGAGGGACGAGGACGATCCGGCGGCTCGGACGTGAGGCCGCGGTGGCGGCCTGCGGGGTGAGGCCCAGCAGCGGGACGGCCAGGCCGGCGGCTCCGGCGGTAAGGACTGTGCGTCTTCTCATCAGGGGTGCCTTCCGTTCGCGTCGGCGTGAGCAGGAGCTATCCGGGCCAGCTCCCTGGTCAGGTACAGGGGTGAGGTGATGGCGTTGCCCACCACCACGGCGTGCGCCCCTGCGGCGTAGGCGCGTCGCAGGTCGTCCGGGGTGCGGTAGCGGCCCTCGGCGAGCACCGGCACGGCCAGCCGCGTGGCCAGGCGTTCGAGCAGGCCGAGGTCGGGCCCCGGGGTCTTCGGAGAGTGCGGGGTGTAGCCGGAGAGCGTGGTGGCGACGGCGTCGGCACCTGCGTCGGCTGCGGCGTGTCCCTCCGCCTCGGTGGACACGTCCGCCATGACGAGGGCGCCGGCGGCGTGCGCGGCGGCGACGACGGCCGGGAACGGTGCGGGCCGCGGCCGGTCGGTGGCGTCGATGGCGACCAGGTGCGCCCCGGCCTGCGCAACGGCGAGGGCGTGCCTGCCGGTCGGGGTGATCGTCGCCGGCCCGGGGCCGTCCTTCCACAGGCCGATGACCGGCACGTCCACCGCCGCCCGCACGGCGGCGATGTGGTCGGGGGTGTTGGCGCGGATGCCGGCCGCGCCGCCGAGGACCGCGGCGGCGGCGACCCTTGCCTGCACGGATGCGTCGCGCATCGGGTCGGCGGGTTCGTCCGGCAGCGGCTGGCAGGAGACCACCAGGCCGCCGCGGAGGATGTCGAGAACGTTCACTGGGGCTCCGTCTCGGTGGTGTGCGGGAAGGTGACCGACCGGGGCCGGCTGCCGGGATCGGCTGGCCCGGGATCGGCTGGCAGGCGCGTGGCCCGCCGGGTCATCGCCGCCCTGGCCGCGCCGACGGCGACCGCTGCGGCACCGAGCGCGGCCGGGACCAGCGTCACGTCGGCGTGGACCGGTAGCCGTTCGGCGGCGTAGGCGCTGCGGGTGTGTGGCAGCAGGGCTCTACCGGCGCCTCCGGCCAGCACCACCGTCTGCGGGTCGAGCAGCGCCACCAGGCCGGCGAGGGTCCGGCCGAGGGCGTGGCCGGCGGTGGCGAGGACCTGCGCGGCGGCCGCGTCGCCGGCGGCGCAGCGGGCGGCGACCTCATGGCCGGTGACGTTCGCCCCGGTGCGCAGCCGGTAGGCGCGGGCGAGCCCGGTGCCGGAGGCCACGCCCTCCAGGTGTCCGGTGCGCCCGCAGCCGCAGGTCAGCTTGTCGGCGTCCGGCGCCGGAAGATGAGCCATCTCTCCGGCGCCGCCGCGCGCCCCGTGGTCGATGGCGCCGCCGCGGACCAGGCCGCCGCCGAGGCCGGTGCCGACCGCGACCAGCAGCACATG
>NZ_JBHVFF010000190.1:0-16619 GCF_042801895.1 Streptomyces sp. NPDC057543
GGTCCGGGGCGGAGCCCCGGTTCGGCCCGCGGCCGACGCTAGAGCGTCGACCGCAACCACTGCTCCACGCTCGCCACATGCACCGTCGCCCACGCCCGCGCGGCCTCCGCGTCCCGGTCCCGCAACGCCGACACGATCGCCCGGTGCTCATGGAGCGTGCGGCTCACCGCGTCCTCCTGTGTCAGACCGCGCCAGACCCGCGCCCGGGTCGTCGGCCCCGACAGTCCGTCGAGCAGCGAGCAGAGCACCGAGTTCCCGGAGGACTGCACGATCCCGCGGTGGAACTCCAGATCGCAGGCGACCAGCTCCTCCACCGAGGGCTGCGCACCCAGGGCGTCCAACTGCGAGCTCAGCAAGTCCAGTTGGGCCTCACTGATCCGGGTGGCCGCCATCGCCGTCGCCGCCGGTTCCAGGATCCGGCGGACGGCCAGGAATTCGAGCACGGTGTCGTCGCGGTGGAAGTCCACGACAAAGCTCAGCGCCTCCAGCAGCAACTGCGGATCGAGGCTGGTCACATACGTGCCGTCGCCCTGCCGCACGTCGAGAATGCGGATCAGCGACAGGGCACGCACCGCCTCCCGGAGGGAGTTGCGGGAGAGCCCCAGCTCGGCCGCGAGTTCGCTCTCCTTGGGGAGCCGGTCGCCGGGCCGTAGCGCACCCGAGACGATCATTCCCTTGATCTTCTCGATCGCCTCGTCGGTGACAGCCATGACGGTCCTCCTGGATCCGGACTGGAATCAGACATCCGATGTCTCCCTTCATTATGCGGGTCGGAAGAGGCTGATGAACCAGGTCTGCCGCAGGTCGTCCCGGGGGATCGCACGCGCACGGCGCCCGTACGGCTCGCCCACCGGCCCGAGGCATACCCGGCAGGCGGACATACGGGTGGGGCGGCCCCGCTGGGGAACCTCCGGACATACGGGTGGGGCGGCCCCGCTGGGGAACCTCCGGATATACGGACGGGCGGCCCCGCCGGGGAACCTCCGGACATACGGGTGGGGCGGCCCCCCCGGGAACCGCCCCGTCCGATGCCTACGGCCGCGTCAGCTCCGGTCGCCGAGCATGGACTCGACGCCGGCCCGGATCTCGTCCGTCGCCAGGCCCCGGATCGTCAGCGTCGTCCGGCGGCGCAGTACGTCGTCCGCCGTCTCGGCCCACTCGTGATCACGCGCGTAGGCGACCTGCGCCCAGATCTCCGGCGCGTCCGGATGGACGCGCGCGGCCAGCGCCGGGTTCTCGTTCGCCAGCCGTGCGATGTCGAAGGCGAGCGAGCCGTAGTGGGTGGCGAGGTGGCGGGCCGTGTCGGCCGCCATCCGCGGGCCGGGCGTACCGCCGTCGATCAGGAGCCGGTGTGCCACCGCGTTCGGGTTGGCGATGCCGGGCAGCGGGAGCTTCTTCGGCAGCCGCGAGATCGGCTCCATGTCGTCCGCCAGGGGGTGACCGGGGAGCGCGGCCAGCTTGTTCATCACCGTCCGGCCGATGTGGCGGAACGTCGTCCACTTGCCGCCCGCGACCGACAGCATGCCGCCGCGGCCCTCGGTCACGACCGTCTCGCGCTTGGCCTTGGACGTGTCGCCCGGGCCGCCGGGCAGCACCCGCAGACCCGCGAAGGAGTACGTGATCAGATCGCGCGACAGCTGCTGGTCCTTGATGGAGAACGCCGCCTCGTCGAGGATCTGCGCGGTGTCCTTCTCGTTGACCGCGACGTCCGCCGGATCGCCCTCGTACTCCTCGTCCGTCGTGCCGAGCAGCAGCATGTCCTCCCACGGCAGGGCGAACGTGATCCGGTACTTGTCGATCGGGGTCGCCAGCGCGGCCTTCCACGGCCGCGTCCGCTTCAGCACCAGGTGCGCGCCCTTGGAGAGACGTATCGAAGGAGCCGCACCGGCATCCTCCATCTTCCGCAGGTGATCGACCCACGGGCCGGTGGCGTTCAGCACGAGACGGGCGTTGACGCCGAACTCCGTACCGTCCGTACGGTCCTCCAGGTCGGCGCCCGTCACCCGGCCCCGGGTGAACCGCAGCCCGGTCACCGCCGCGTGGTTGAGGACGACCGCACCCGCGTCGACGGCCGCGCGGACCGTCATCAGCGCCATCCGGGCATCGTTCATCTGGTCGTCGCCGTAGACCGCGACGGCCTTCAGTCCGTCCGTACGCAGCTCCGGCACATCGCGCTGCGCCTTCGCCGGGCTGATCACGTGCCCGACCCCGTCACCGAACGCGGAGAGCGCCGAGTACGCGAACACACCCGCGCCGAGCTTGGCCGCGCCGTGCGGCCCGCCCTTGTAGACCGGCAGGTAGAAGGTGAGCGGATTGGCCAGGTGCGGTGCGACCTGACGGGACACCGCACGGCGCTCGAAGTGGTTCTCCGCGACGAGCTTCACCGCACCGGTCTGCAGGTAGCGCAGACCACCGTGGAGCAGCTTGGAGGAGGCGGAGGAAGTGGCGCCGGCGAAGTCGCCGGCGTCCACCAGGGCCACCCGCAGCCCGGACTGCGCGGCGTGCCAGGCGGTGGAGATGCCCAGGATGCCGCCACCGATCACCAGGAGGTCGTACGCAGCCTTGGACAGCTGCTCCCGAGTCTCGGCGCGGCTCGGGAGGGAGCCGGAGGCCGGGTGTGTCCCGAGTGCCGGGACGCTCTGCAGGGTGGTCATGGTGATTACTCCTCGTCTTCGAGCCAGCCCATGGTCCGTTCCACGGCCTTGAGCCAGCTCTTGTACTCGCGGTCGCGGGTGTCCGCGTCCATGCGGGGTGTCCACTCGGCGGCCCGGCGCCAGTTGGCGCGCAGCGCGTCGGTGTCCGGCCAGAAGCCGACGGCGAGACCGGCGGCGTAGGCGGCGCCGAGGCAGGTCGTCTCGGCGACCATGGGCCGCACCACGGGTGCGTCCAGGAAGTCGGCGAGCGTCTGCATCAGCAAGTTGTTGGAGGTCATCCCGCCGTCGACCTTCAGGGCGGTGAGCTCGACACCGGAGTCCTTCGTCATGGCGTCGGTGATTTCCCGGGTCTGCCAGGCGGTCGCCTCCAGGACGGCACGGGCGATGTGGGCCTTGGTGACGTACCGGGTCAGACCGGCGATGACGCCGCGGGCGTCGGAGCGCCAGTACGGAGCGAACAGACCGGAGAAGGCGGGCACGAAGTACGCGCCACCGTTGTCCTCGACCGACGAGGCCAGCGTCTCGATCTCGGCCGCGGAGTTGATCAGGCCCATCTGGTCGCGCATCCACTGCACCAGCGAGCCGGTGACGGCGATGGAGCCTTCCAGGGCGTAGACCGGCTTCTGTTCGCCGATCCGGTATCCGACGGTCGTCAGCAGTCCGTTGTACGAGTTGACGGGCGTCTCACCGGTGTTCATCAGCATGAAGGTGCCGGTGCCGTACGTGGACTTGGCCTCGCCCTCGGAGAAACAGGTCTGGCCGAAGAGGGCCGCCTGCTGGTCGCCGAGCGCGGAGGCGACCGGGACGCCGTCCAGGACGCCGCCCTTCGCGGTGCCGTACACCTCGGCGGAGGAGCGGATCTCGGGCAGCACGGCCGCCGGGATCTCCATGGACGCGAGGATCTTGGTGTCCCACGTCATGGAGTGCAGGTTCATCAGGAGGGTGCGCGAGGCGTTGGTGACGTCGGTGACGTGGACGCCGCCGTTCGTGCCGCCGGTCAGGTTCCAGATGACCCAGGAGTCCATCGTGCCGAAAAGGATGTCGCCGCGCTCGGCGCGCTCGCGCAGCCCCTCGACGTTGTCGAGCAGCCAGCGGACCTTGGGGCCGGCGAAGTACGAGGCGAGCGGCAGACCGGTCTCGCGGCGGAAGCGGTCCTGGCCCACGTTGCGGCCGAGCTCCTTGCAGAGCGCGTCGGTACGGGTGTCCTGCCAGACGAGGGCGTTGTGGACCGGCTCACCGGTGTTCTTGTCCCAGAGCAGCGTGGTCTCGCGCTGGTTGGTGATGCCGATGGCCTTCACGTCGGCGGCGGTGATGCCCGCCTTGACGACGGCGCCCGCCACGACCTCCTGGACGTTCTCCCAGATCTCGGTCGCGTTGTGCTCGACCCAGCCCGGCTTCGGGAAGATCTGCTCGTGCTCCTTCTGGTCGACGGAGACGATCCGGCCGTCCTTGTCGAAGACGATGCAGCGGCTGGAGGTGGTGCCCTGGTCGATGGCCGCGATGAACGGGCCGGTGGTGTGTGCGTCGGTCACGGTGTGCTCCCGGAAGTCTGTGTGGTCGTGAGGGTTACGGCTCTGTGCGTCACAGCTCTGTGCTCATGGCTCTGTACGTCACGGCTCAGGCGAAGGCGACGTTGTAGAGCCCGCCCGCGATCGCGCCGCCGACGAGCGGTCCGACGACCGGGATCCATGCGTAGCCCCAGTCGGAGCCGCCCTTGTTCGGCAGCGGAAGCAGCGCGTGCACGATACGCGGACCGAGGTCGCGAACCGGGTTGATCGCGTAACCCGTCGGCCCGCCGAGCGAGAGACCGATACCGACGACGACCAGCGCGGTGACCATCGCGCCGAGCGTGCCGAGGCCGTTGCCGTCGTTGTTGAGGCCCTGGGTGAGGATCGCCAGGACGAGTACGACGGTGGCGATGATCTCGGTGGCGAGGTTCTGCACCGCGTGCCGGATCTCGGGGCCGGTGGAGAAGATGCCCAGCACCGGGCCCGCCTTCGGGGCGGAGGCCTGGTCGACCATGGCCTCTTCACCCGGCTGGGTGCCCACGATCTCCGGATCTGTGAGATGCGCCCGGAACTGCCCGTAGTACGTCAGCCAGACCAGCACCGCGCCGATCATCGCACCGAACAGCTGGGAGCCGAGGTACAGCGGTACGTCGCTCCACTTGGTGCCGCCCTCGATCGCGAGACCGATCGTGACCGCCGGATTGAGATGCGCGCCGGACACGCCGCCGGCCAGATACGCGCCGGTCAGCACGGCGAAACCCCACCCGAAGGTGATGGCGAGCCAGCCGGCGTTCTGCGCCTTGGAGCGCTTGAGAGTGACGGCCGCACAGACACCGCCGCCGAGCAGGATGAGTACGGCGGTACCTATGGTCTCGCCGATGAAGATGTCGGAGCTGGACACCCGCGACTCCTTTGTCCTTCGTCCAGGGAAGCCGAACCCCGGGTCCCTCCGGTGGTCCGCGCCCTCACGTGAGGGCGTTTTCCGGTCCTTGACGCTGTCACACCTTAACGCGAAATCCCGTTAGCTGTTCGACAATGCCGACCGGTGAACGGCAATGCTTCCCCCAGGTGAAACATGCGTCAAGGGTTGTGTGGTCTATAACTCGATCGTTACCCGACGGTCCGCGGTGGTGCGGCCACCGTCGGTGATAACCCGCCGTCGCGGTCAGAAGGGGCGGGCGCCCAGATCCCTGGAGACCGCGCGGGCGCAGTCCCGTACCGCGGCGATCAGCTCGGGGCGCAGCTCCCCGTCCGCGCAGACCCGCTCCACCGCGCCGGTCACGGCCACCGCGCCGACCGGCATCCGCCGCCGGTCGTGGATCGGGGCGGCCACCGCCGCCACACCCTCCCAGGTCTCCTCCACGTCGGCTGCCCAGCCGCGGGCCCGGATCAGGTCGAGCATCGCCTCGAACTCCGCCACGTCGGTGACGGTGTGCGGGGTGAAGGACCTCCGCTCGGCCTCCATCACCTCGGTGTGCGCCACCGGGTCGTACGCCGAGAGCACCTTGCCCAGGGCCGTGGAGTGCAGCGGCTGCATGGCCCCGACCTCCAGGACCTGCCGGCTGTCGTCGGGCCGGAACACATGGTGGACGATGAGGACGCCCTGCTGGTGCAGGACCCCCAGATGGGCGCTCTCGCCGCTGGAACGGGCCAGGTCGTCCGTCCAGACGAGCGCCCGTGCCCGCAGTTCGTGGACGTCCAGATAGCTGTTGCCCAGGCGCAGCAGCTCGGCGCCCAGCTGATAGCGGCCGGACGCCGTGTCCTGCTCGACGAAGCCCTCGTGCTGGAGCGTGCGCAGAATGCCGTGTGCGGTGCCCTTGGCCAGGCCCAGTGAAGAGGCGATGTCGGACAGCCCCAGCCGACGCTCGCCGCCTGCCAGCAGGCGCAGCATCGCCGCCGCCCGCTCCAGCGACTGGATGTTCTTGGCCATCGCGCCGTACTCCTCCACCTCGGTTCGACAATGCTGAACACTATCGGTCGATGCCGACCCGTGCGCGGGCGCGCAGGAAAACCAGCTGCACCACTCCGATCCGGACATCGCCCCGCACAGCATGCCGTCCGTTCCGTGGGACGGAGTGACGGCCCCGGGCGCCACCCGGCTACCCTGGCCTGGTGCGCCTTCCGCCGAAGCCGCAAAGCCGACAGCCGTCGCATCCCAGGGAGTACATCCATGGCCTCGTCGCCGACCCCTTCCGCCGACAGCCGGAACCGAGCCGAAGCCCTTCGTGAGGCACTCGCCACCCGGGTGGTGGTGGCCGACGGTGCCATGGGCACCATGCTCCAGGCACAGGACCCGACCCTCGAGGATTTCCAGAACCTCGAAGGCTGCAACGAGATCCTGAACGTCACGCGTCCCGACATCGTGCGCTCCGTGCATGAGGAGTACTTCGCCGTCGGCGTGGACTGCGTCGAGACGAACACCTTCGGCGCCAACCTGGCCGCCCTGGGCGAGTACGACATCGCCGAGCGGGTCTTCGAGCTCTCCGAGTCCGGCGCGCGCATCGCGCGCGAGGTCGCCGACGAATTCACCGCCTCCACCGGCCGGCAGCGCTGGGTGCTCGGCTCCATGGGCCCGGGCACGAAGCTGCCGACGCTGGGCCACGCCCCGTACACCAAGCTCCGCGACGCCTACCAGCAGAACGCCGAGGGCATGATCGCCGGCGGCGCCGACGCCCTCCTGGTCGAGACCACCCAGGACCTGCTGCAGACCAAGGCGTCCGTCATCGGCGCCCGCCGCGCCCTGGAGGCCACCGGGGCCAACCTCCCGGTGATCTGCTCCGTCACCGTCGAGACGACCGGCACCATGCTGCTCGGCTCCGAGATCGGCGCGGCGCTCACCGCGCTGGAACCGCTCGGCATCGACCTCATCGGCCTGAACTGCGCCACCGGCCCCGCCGAGATGAGCGAGCACCTGCGCTACCTCGCCCGCCACTCGCGCATCCCGCTCTCCTGCATGCCCAACGCCGGCCTCCCCGTGCTCGGCAAGGACGGCGCGCACTACCCGCTGTCCCCGGCCGAGCTGGCCGACGCCCAGGAGACCTTCGTCCGCGAGTACGGCCTCGCGCTGGTCGGCGGCTGCTGCGGTACGACCCCGGAGCACCTGCGCCAGGTCGTCGAGCGGGTCCGCGGCGTCGCCGTCACCCCTCGCACCCCGCACCCCGAGCCGGGCGCCGCGTCCCTCTACCAGACCGTCCCGTTCCGCCAGGACACCTCGTACCTCGCGATCGGTGAGCGTACGAACGCCAACGGCTCGAAGAAGTTCCGCGAGGCCATGCTGGAGGCCCGCTGGGACGACTGCGTGGAGATGGCCCGCGACCAGATCCGCGAGGGTGCCCACATGCTCGACCTCTGCGTCGACTACGTGGGTCGCGACGGCGTGGCGGACATGGAACAGCTGGCCGGCCGCTTCGCCACCGCCTCGACTCTGCCGATCGTGCTCGACTCCACCGAACTGCCCGTCCTGCGCGCCGGTCTGGAGAAGCTCGGCGGCCGTGCCGTCCTCAACTCCGTCAACTACGAGGACGGCGACGGACCCGAGTCCCGCTTCGCCAAGGTCACCGCGCTGGCCGCCGAGCACGGCGCCGCGCTGATCGCCCTGACCATCGACGAGGAGGGCCAGGCCCGCACCGTCGAGCACAAGGTTGCCGTCGCCGAGCGGCTCATCGCGGACCTGACCGGCAACTGGGGCATCCAGGAGTCGGACATCCTCATCGACACCCTGACCTTCACGATCTGCACCGGCCAGGAGGAGTCCCGCGGCGACGGCGTCGCCACCATCGGGGCCATCCGCGAACTGAAGAAGCGCCACCCCGACGTACAGACGACGCTCGGCCTGTCCAACATCTCCTTCGGCCTCAACCCGGCTGCCCGTGTCGTCCTCAACTCCGTCTTCCTCGACGAGTGCGTCAAGGCCGGTCTCGACTCCGCGATCGTGCACGCCTCCAAGATCCTGCCGATCGCACGTCTCGAAGAGGAGCAGGTCAAGGTCGCGCTCGACCTCATCTACGACCGGCGCTCCGAGGGCTACGACCCCCTCCAGAAGCTCATGGAGCTGTTCGAGGGCGTCAGCACGAAGTCGATGAAGGCGGGCAAGGCCGAGGAGCTCCTCGCCCTGCCGCTCGACGAACGCCTCCAGCGCCGGATCATCGACGGCGAGAAGAACGGCCTGGAGACCGACCTCGACGAGGCCCTCCAGACCCGCCCGGCCCTCGACATCGTCAACGACACCCTCCTGGAGGGCATGAAGGTCGTCGGCGAGCTCTTCGGCTCCGGCCAGATGCAGCTGCCGTTCGTGCTCCAGTCCGCCGAGGTCATGAAGTCCGCGGTGGCCTACCTGGAGCCGCACATGGAGAAGTCCGACGCCGAGGGCAAGGGCACCATCGTCCTGGCCACCGTCCGCGGCGATGTCCACGACATCGGCAAGAACCTCGTCGACATCATCCTGTCCAACAACGGCTACAACGTCGTGAACCTCGGCATCAAGCAGCCCGTCTCCGCGATCCTGGAGGCCGCCGAGGAGCACCGCGCCGACGTCATCGGCATGTCCGGCCTGCTGGTGAAGTCCACCGTGATCATGAAGGAGAACCTGGAGGAGCTGAACCAGCGCAAGCTGGCCGCCGACTTCCCGGTGATCCTCGGCGGCGCCGCCCTCACCCGGGCCTACGTCGAGCAGGACCTCCACGAGATCTACGAGGGCGAGGTCCGCTACGCCCGGGACGCGTTCGAGGGGCTGCGCCTGATGGACGCCCTGATCGCGGTCAAGCGCGGCGTGCCCGGCGCCGTCCTCCCGGAACTCAAGCAGCGCCGCGTTCCCAAGCGCGACACCGCGGTCCTGGAGGTCGACGAGCCGGAGGAGGGCGTCCGCTCCGACGTCGCCGTGGACAACCCGGTCCCCGAGCCCCCCTTCTGGGGCACCCGGGTCGTCAAGGGCATCCAGCTCAAGGAGTACGCGTCCTGGCTGGACGAGGGCGCGCTCTTCAAGGGCCAGTGGGGCCTCAAGCAGGCCCGCGCCGGTGACGGACCGACGTACGAGGAACTCGTCGAGACCGAGGGCCGCCCGCACCTGCGCGGCTGGCTCGACAAGCTCCACACCGAGAACCTGCTGGAAGCCGCCGTCGTCTACGGCTACTTCCCCTGTGTCTCCAAAGGTGAAGACCTGATCCTGCTCCACGAGGACGGCTCCGAGCGCACCCGCTTCACCTTCCCGCGCCAGCGCCGCGGCCGCCGCCTGTGCCTTGCGGACTTCTTCCGCCCCGAGGAGTCCGGCGAGACGGACGTGATCGGCCTCCAGGTCGTCACCGTCGGTTCGAAGATCGGCAGCGAGACCGCCAAGCTCTTCGAGGCCAACTCCTACCGCGACTACCTGGAGCTGCACGGCCTGTCCGTCCAGCTGGCCGAGGCCCTCGCCGAGTACTGGCACGCCCGCGTCCGCTCCGAGCTCGGCTTCGGCGGCGAGGACCCGGCCGATGTCGAGGACATGTTCGCGCTGAAGTACCGCGGCGCGCGCTTCTCCCTCGGCTACGGCGCCTGCCCCGACCTGGAGGACCGGGCGAAGATCGCCGAGCTGCTCCAGCCGGAGCGGATCGGTGTGCAGCTCTCGGAGGAGTTCCAGCTGCACCCGGAGCAGTCCACCGACGCGATCGTCATCCATCACCCTGAGGCGAAGTACTTCAACGCGCGGTAGGACGCCGTTCACCGCGTCGTAGCAGAACAAGTCGTACACTGGTCGGTCCAGTGCAGGCCGGTCGCCCTTCCCACGGGAAAAGGCGGCCGGCCTTCTCGTCCCTTACGGAAGGTGTGCCGGATGACCAGCACGGTTCCTGCGTCCATGACCCGCACGGCCGAAGGCGCCGCCCTGCAGGCCGTCCTGCTCGACATGGACGGCACCCTTGTCGACACCGAGGGCTTCTGGTGGGACGCCGAGGTGGAGGTCTTCGCCGAGCTCGGACACCGGCTCGACGAGGCATGGCGGGACGTGGTGGTCGGCGGGCCGATGACCCGCAGTGCCGGCTACCTCATGGATGTGACCGGCGCGGACATCACCCTCGCCGAACTCACCGTGCTGCTCAACGACCGCTTCGAGGAGCGCATCGGCCGCGGTGTGCCGCTGATGCCGGGTGCGGCACGGCTGCTGGCCGAACTGGCCAGGCACGAGATTCCCACCGCCCTGGTCTCCGCCTCGCACCGCCGGATCATCGACCGGGTGCTGGACTCGGTGGGTCACCACCACTTCTCCCTGACCGTCGCGGGCGACGAGGTCGCCCGTACGAAGCCGCACCCGGAGCCCTATCTCACCGCCGCGTCCGGCTTCGGGGCCGAGCCCGAGCGGTGTGCGGTCATCGAGGACACCGCGACCGGAGTCGCGGCCGCGGAGGCCGCGGGCTGCCGGGTGGTCGCCGTACCGTCCGTCGCGCCGATCGCCCCGGCGTCCGGCCGTGTGGTCGTGCGTTCGCTCGAAGAAGTCGACCTCGCATTTCTCCGGGGGCTGGTCACGGGAATGCGGTGATCCACACACCGAGAGTGTTTCTGTGAATAAACCGAAAAACTCTCGGCATCGGATGGTGCATTTTCTGTCGTGCGCACGTGTGTGCAGACCGGGCGCACGGCAAAGGGAAGAAAGAGGCCCGGGCGTGACCTTTGTCACCCGAACTTATCGCGGAGCGCCTTTCAAGATCGCCCGAGGTGTCCGATTCGGGGTGTCGAAGTGTCCCGATTGATGGCTTCTCGTACGAAACCCTCCCCGTCGGGGAAAAATGGCGCGCCGGTAATTCCCGGCACCGCCTGATTACGCATCGGGCATATCCGGTCCGGCATTGCCGACGCCGCCCGCTAATGTCGTTTTCTCCATGCCGGGATGAGGGAGAGCGTCCACGATGAACCGCAAGACTCTGGTGCTGCCGGCCGTGGTCGGCCTGCTCGCACCCGCACTCGCCGCCTGCGGCGCGTCGGGCGACGGGAGCGATGGCAGGGCCGCCATCGTTGTCGGCACCACGGACCAGTTCGTGACCTCCAAGGGCAACCCCGCACCCCTGGACCCCGCCATCGGCTACGAAGCGGGCGTGTGGAACGTGCTCCGGCAGACCGTGCAGACCCTGACGCATGTGCCGCGCGGTGGTGGCGAGCCGGTCCCCGAAGCGGCCGAGAGCTGCACCTTCACGGACACCCAGAACGAGAGCTACCGCTGCAAGCTGCGCGTCGGCCTGAAGTTCGCCGACGGCAAGCCGATCACCGCCGATGACGTGAAGTACTCCATCGACCGCGTCATCCGCATCAACGCGGCCAACGGGCCCGTCGCCCTGCTCGCCAACATCGACACCGTCGAGACGCGGGGCGAGCGGGAGGTCGTCTTCCACCTCCGCACGCCGGACGCCACGTTCCCGTACAAGCTCGCCACCCCGGTCGCCGGCATCGTGCCACGGAGCAAGTACGCGGCGAAGTCCGCGCGCACCGGATTCCAGGTGGACGGCTCCGGTCCGTACACCATGAAGCCGGAAGTCGAGCACCACCGGGTCGTCAAGGTCCTCTTCACCAGGAACCCTTACTACAAGGGCGATCTGAAGGTACGGAACGACGAGGTCGAACTGGACCTCTTCCCCGACGCCGAGAAGATGGGGAAAGCCCTCGACAGCAAGAAGATCGACATGATGACCGGCACCATGTCGCCCGAGCAGTCCCGGCGGCTGCTCGAGAACCCCGAAAACGGCATCAAGCTCACCGAGATGCCTGGTCTCGCTGTCAGCTTTCTCGGGTTCGACACCAAGGACCCGGCCGTGAACAAGCCCGTACGCCAGGCCATGGCCCAGGTCATCGACCGGGGTGAGATCGCGAGCAAGGTGTACGGCACCACGGCCGAGCCGCTGTACTCGCTGATCCCGTCCGGCATCACCGCGCACACCAACTCGTTCTACAACAAGTACGGCGAGCCCAGCACCGCGAAGGCCGCGGCGATCCTGCACGCCGCGGGCATCGACACCCCGGTGAAGCTCACCCTGCACTACACGACGGACCACTTCGGCACCGGCACGGCCACCGAATTCGAGGCCCTGAAGAAGCAGTTCAACGACACCGGGCTGTTCGACGTCGCCGTCCAGGGCACCGCCTGGGAGAAGTACCGCCCCGCGCAGGTGCGCGGCGACTACGCCGTCTACGGCATGGGCTGGTTCCCCGACTTCCCGGACCCCGACAACTTCACGGCGCCGTTCCTCGACAGGAACAACTTCCTCAACTCGCCCTACAAGTCGGACCCGGCCCAGAAGACGCTCATCCCGCAGTCCCGCCGGGAGTCCGACCGCAGCGCCTCGGCCAAGACCTTCGAGCGGCTCCAGGACATCGTTGCCCAGGACGTCCCCGTACTGCCGGTCTGGCAGGGCAAGCAGTACGTCGCCTCCCGCGAAGGCCTCACGGGCGTCGAATGGGCGGTCAACTCATCCGCCGACCTCCAGCTCTGGGAGCTCGCCGACGACACCGCCTGAGCACGGACGATGCCCCGGCCGCACCCGGCCGGGGCGCAGGCCGGCTCCGCCGGCCCGTTCGTCCGCTCACTGGGCGCCGGGGCGCACCAGGCCGCTCTCGTACGCGTACACAGCCGCCTGCACCCGGTCCCGCAGGCCGAGCTTGGTCAGGACATGGCCGACATGCGTCTTGACCGTCGTCTCACTGACGAACAGATCCGCGGCGATCTCCGCGTTCGACAGGCCGCGCGCCACCAGCTTCAGCACCTCGACCTCACGGTCCGTCAGGGTGTGCAGGGTGTCGGGCACCGGCTCCTCGCCGGACGGCAGATGATCCGCGTACTTGTCGAGCAGCCTGCGGGTGATGCTCGGAGCGAGCATCGCCTCGCCCGCCGCGACCACACGGATCGCCTGCACCAGCTCATTGGCCGGAGCGTCCTTCAACAGGAAGCCGCTGGCACCGGCGCGCAACGCCTCCACCACGTACTCGTCGAGATCGAACGTGGTCAGCACCAGCACCTTAGCCGGACCGTCTCGGCCCGGACCGGTGATCTGACGCGTCGCCTCGACGCCGTCCATCCGCGGCATGCGGATGTCCATCAGCACCACATCGGGCTGCAGCGCCCGCACCTGGTCGAGAGCCTGGAGGCCGTCACCGGCCTCACCCACCACCGCGAGATCCCCCTCCGCCTCCAGAATCATCCGGAAGCCGGTGCGCAGCAGCGGTTGGTCGTCGACCAATAGGACGCGGATAGCCACAGGGTCTCCTCAAGGTCCTTCCAGGGCCACAGGCCGGGCGGCCTCGGCACGGACCGGATCCATTCTGCCCTGGACCTCCTGCTCCGATTCCGCCGGGCGTACGGACAACGGATAAACCGGGGGAGTGCCGCCGAATTCGGGACAGGCCGCCTGGTGGTCGCACCAGCCGCAGAGCTTCGTCGGCCGGGGCCGCCACTCGCCCGTCTCCGTCGCCAGCCGGATCGCGTCCCAGAGCGCCAGCAGCTTCCGCTCGACCCGCTCCAGATCCGCCACCACCGGGTCGTACGTCATGATGTCGCCGCTGCCGAGATAGACGAGCTGGAGCCGCCGCGGCACCACACCCTTCAGCCGCCAGATCACCAGGGCGTAGAACTTCATCTGGAAGAGCGCACCCTCCGCGTACTCCGGACGCGGCGCCTTCCCCGTCTTGTAGTCGACGATCCGGACCTCGCCCGTGGGCGCCACATCGATCCGGTCGATCACCCCGCGCAGCCGCAGCCCCGACTCCAGCTCCGTCTCGACGAACAGCTCCCGCTCGGCGGGCTCCAGGCGCGTCGGATCCTCCAGCGAGAACCACCGCTCCACGAGGCTCTCCGCCTCCGAGAGCCAGCGCGACAGCCGCTCGCCCCCGGCATCCTCCGCGAACAGCTCTGACAGCTCCGGCTTCGACTCCAGCAGCCGGTCCCACTGGGCGGGGATCAGTGACGTGGCCCGGCCGGCCGTGCGCTCCGCGGCCGGGTTGTCGAAGAGCCGCTCCAGCACCGCGTGCACCAGCGTGCCCCGGGTGGCCGCTTCGCTGGGCTTCTCCGGCAGTTTGTCGATGACCCGGAAGCGGTACAGCAGAGGACACTGCATGAAATCGCTCGCCCGCGACGGCGACAGGGACGAAGGCGGCTGCGGGGGCCGCGGCAGGGACGTCATGTCGAAGACCCTACGGGCCGCCACTGACAGCCGGCGGCATACCATCGACCACACACCCTCGAACACTGCATGATCGTGCCGACCGGCACCGACCGAAGGGACCTCGTGGACGAGAGCGGCGACAGCGGACGGCCGCAGCCCGGTACCGGGGGAGCAGGCCCCGGCACCGGCCCCGGCAAGGGCGAGCCGCGGCGCCCCGAAGAGCCCGGAGGCGGCCTTCTCATGGGCCGTCCGTTCGGCGTACCCGTGTACGTCGCACCCAGCTGGTTCGTCGTGGCCGCACTGATCACCTGGGTCTTCGGCGGCCAGCTCGAACGGGTGCTGCCCGAGCTCGGCGCCGCGCGCTATCTGGTCTCCCTGTTCTTCGCGATCGCCTTCTACGCCTCCGTACTCGTCCACGAACTCGCGCACACGGTCGTCGCGCTGCGCTACAAGCTGCCGGTGCGCCGCATCCAGCTCCAGTTCTTCGGCGGCGTCTCCGAGATCGAGAAGGAGTCCGAGACCCCCGGCCGCGAATTCCTCCTCGCCTTCGTCGGCCCGCTGCTCTCCCTGGTGCTCGCCGGCCTCTTCTACGCCGGTATGAAGTTCGTCGAACCCGGCACCGTACCCGGTGTCCTCCTCGCCGGACTGATGGTCTCCAACCTCCTGGTGGCCGCCTTCAACCTCCTGCCCGGTCTCCCACTCGACGGCGGACGGATGCTCCGCGCCGTCGTCTGGAAGATCACCGGCCGACCGATGAGCGGCACCGTCGCCGCCGCCTGGGTGGGCCGCGCCCTCGCCGTCGTCACCCTCATCGGTCTCCCGCTGCTGACCCACACCGGCTCCTTCGGGAACAACCCCCGGGACCTCAGCGGCATGGAAACCGTCACCGACGCCCTGCTCGCCGCCATCCTCGCCGCCATCATCTGGACCGGAGCGGGCAACAGCCTGCGCATGGCCCGGCTGCGCGAACACCTCCCCGAACTGCGCGCCCGCACCCTCACCCGGCGCGCCGTCCCCGTGGAGTCGGACACCCCGCTCTCCGAGGCCCTGCGCCGCGCGAACGAGGCGGGCGCCCGCGCCCTCGTCGTCGTCGACGGACACGGCGAACCCATGGCCGTCGTCCGCGAGACGTCGATCGTCTCCATTCCCGAACACCGCCGCCCCTGGGTCGCCGTCAGCGGCCTGGCCCAGGACCTCACGGAGGGCATGAAGATCTCCGCCGAGCTGGCCGGCGAAGCACTCCTGGACCGCCTCAAGGCCAACCCCGCCACCGAGTACCTCGTCCTGGAGGAGACCGGGGAGATCTACGGAGTGCTGTCCACCGCCGACGTCGAGCGGGCCTTCGTCGCAGCCCTGGCCAGGCCGGCCGCCTGACCGCCCGGGGGCCGCCTCGCGGTCGGAGCCCCGGGAATCACCGGTAGGCTGGTCACATGTCTGAACCGACCGGTGCCGCCCGCCGACGCGGGCCCTTCAAGGTCGGGGACCAGGTCCAGCTCACCGATCCCAAGGGACGCCACTACACCTTCACGCTCGAAGCCGGAAAGAACTTCCACACCCACAAGGGTTCTTTCCCGCACGACGAGCTGATCGGTGCCCCCGAGGGCAGTGTTGTCCGAACCACGGGAAACGTCGCCTACCTCGCGCTGCGCCCCCTGCTCCCCGACTACGTCCTGTCCATGCCCCGCGGCGCCGCCGTGGTCTACCCCAAGGATGCGGGGCAGATCCTGGCCTTCGCGGACATCTTCCCCGGCGCCCGCGTCGTGGAAGCCGGCGTCGGCTCCGGCTCGCTCTCCACCTTCCTGCTGCGCGCCATCGGCGACCAGGGCATGCTGCACTCCTACGAGCGCCGCGAGGACTTCGCCGAGATCGCCCAGCAGAACGTGGAACGCTACTTCGGCGAACCGCACCCCGCCTGGCAGCTCACCGTCGGCGACCTCCAGGACAACCTCTCGGACACCGACGTCGACCGTGTCATCCTTGACATGCTCGCCCCCTGGGAATGCCTGGAGGCCGTCTCCAAGGCACTCGTGCCCGGCGGCATCCTCTGCGCGTACGTCGCGACCACCACGCAGCTCGCGCGGACCGTCGAGTCGATCCGCGAGATCGGCTGCTTCGCCGAACCGCAGCCCTGGGAATCGATGATCCGCAACTGGCACGTCGAGGGCCTGGCCGTCCGCCCGGACCACCGCATGATCGGCCACACCGGCTTCCTCGTCACCGCCCGCCGCCTGGCCGACGGCGTGGAGGCCCCGCTGCGACGCCGCCGCCCCGCCAAGGGTGCCTACGGCGAGGACTACGACGGTCCCGGCAGCCAGAGCGGCTCCTCCCGCGGCTGAGCCGTACAA
>NZ_JBHVFF010000191.1:0-16593 GCF_042801895.1 Streptomyces sp. NPDC057543
CCAGCCATGCGCGGCCGGGCCCTTGGCGAGCTCCCGCTCCAGCTGAGCGAACTGCTCGTCACTCAGCCGAGGCAGCGACGCCGGGCCACCCGAGTCATGGTGTGCCGTGCCTCACTGCCCTTCCCCGGTGTTCGGCAGTGTCCACCTGTGGTTCTCCAGGACGTACCCGAGCCCTTCCAATCGAGCCTTCTTCTCCGGCCACAACTCAGGTTCCGGAGTGATGGTGAACGTCTTTCGCCCGATGAGTACCTTGTAACCCGACTTGAGGAGTTGGAGCCTCTGCCCCTCCAAGTCCAAGCCGGCCCAAAGCTCTAGGAACGTCTGGCCGGTAGCCTTCTCAGACCAGTGACCCTCTACTACCGGTTCTGCTGACAGCTCTGTCTCTCGTGTCCTGAGAGCGTGCATACGGTCCTTGTACTCCTTGGGACTGTCATCGAATTCCCCCTCTACGTACAGGTTCCGAAGACGAGAGATGCGCTTACGCACTCCGTCAAGTTCCTTGGTGTTGTCCGAGCCAGGCACCCATACCTTCTCGGTCACCGGTTCCATGCCATACCGCTGTAGGAACTGAATCTCGATGAACTCCTCTGGTTCCTCGGCACGGACGGAGATGCCACGGCACCTGTCCTCCTTGGGCCAGGCTCCACAGCTGTAGTACCGGTAGTCCACACCAGACGGAGTGTGGTGGGAAGACTTATGGATAGCCTTGCTGCCACACTCCCCGCAGTACACAACTCCATACAGAGGTGAAGTTCCGTTGACTCGACGCACCTTGGTCCGAGTACGTGCTTCGACCGCGGTCTGTAGTACCTGCCATTCATCGTTAGTGAAGATGGGGTCTGCCACCTGGACAGGCAGACCCTGACTGTCATAGAGCACTTCCCCCTTGTGCTTCTTATGGCCAAGCAAGGCAGGATCACTAAGCAGAGACTTGATGGTTGTCTCGCTCCACTGCTCCGGTACGCCTTCCGCTGCGCCCCGTCGGTGTACGGGTTTGCCCTTACGGATACGGGCCCTGTCTCTTGCGGTGTGCTCACCCTTCGCATTAAGGAACTTGGCCACGGCAAAGAAGGATTGACCGGCGACGATCTGACGTCGCATCTCGTGTAGGACAGCTGCCATGGCAGGGTCCTGCTCCAGATACGTGGCTGTCTTGCCCTCCAAGTACCGCTGTACGGGGCGGTAGCCGAACGGAGGGATGCCGCCTGTCCATCGAGTGGTGAACCTACGCCGTTCGTGACTGTCCTTTGTTCGCACCTTGATGCGCTTCAACTCCATAGCGGGCCCAAGGGCCTTGGCATGGAGGAGCAGCAGACCCGTTTCGGTGTGCATCTGCTCATTGAATCCAGGATCGTCCATGACCTGAACAATCTTGTTGTGTTCAATGGCCCAGAAGACGAACAGGAGGAAGTGTTTGTTGTCCCGCGACAACCGGTCCTGAGTTGATACCCAGAGTTCGTCCCACTTGGACAGGTTCTCGTCTGCCAGCCAAGGACCCAGTTCCTTCCTCTGGAACGGGTCAACATCACCGGACACTGACAGGTCAACCGCGCTGCCAACAACGGTGACACCCTCTGTCTCGGCACGCCGACTCAACTTGTCGTGCTGGCTCTCGATTGAATCTGACTTTTCGTTGCGGTCGTCAGAGATGCGCTCTGTGAACAGGACTCTTCTTGTCACGGCCCCTGCCCCTCCCCCGGGGACTCCCTGTCCCCTTGGTTACAAGGGTAGAGTTTCGTCATTCGGCCTGGATCTGCTTGTCGACCCATGATTCGAAGCTGACGCCCGCAGGCTTGCGTTCGGTCAACGTACGCCCCTCTCGGCGGATTCGCATTCCGGCCCTTTCACCATACCCAGGACCCTGGCAGCGCCCCTCGTGTCCATGGGGTCGGTCGCCGCCGTCGCGCGCCATCCGCGCGCAGTCAGTGCGCGTGCCCGGCGGGCGCCCCGGCGCCGCTCTCGTGCCGGTCGGCGGCACCCTGCCCCGATGCAGGCACCCGGACGGTGAAGGCCGCGGTGCGGACCTTCCCTTCGTGCTGGAAGTCGAGGAAGAGCCGATACGTACCCGCGCTGGGCACCGACGCCATGAAGGACACCACGGGCCCCGGCCCACCCTCGTTCGGGTGGACGTGCAGATAGGCCAGGTCGCCGGAGCGGAGGGCGACGAGGTGACCGTATGCACCGAGGTAGGGCTGCAGATCGGTGACGGGACGGCCGTTCCTGCTGACGGTCAGCTTCAGCTCGCCGCTCCGGCCGGCGTGGAGCCGGCCGTCGAGTGCGACGCGGTAGCCGTCCACCTCGGCGACGGCGCTCGGGGCCGGCAGAGCGGCGGGACGGTAGGTGCCGGAGACGGCCAGATCCGCGCCCAGCGTGAGGTTCTCGGCACCCTTGGCCGCGGGGGTGAAGTCGGCGAACGCCCGGTATCCACCGGCCTTGGGCAGGTCGACCGTGGTCGACCAGGTGCCGTCGGCCGCGCGGACGGGATGCAGGTGCCGGAATTCGGTGAGGTCACTCGAGGCGAGGATGAAATGCAGTTCCTTGCCGTGCTCCCGCTGATAGGCCGTGACCTTGCGGCCGGCGTCGTCCACGACGGCGAACCTGATCGCGGTCCGGACCCCGGCCCGCACCGTGGGCGTTTCGAGGGTCAGCGTGTAGCCGCCGTCGGATATCTGCAGCCCGGCCGCACGGCCCGCCCCACCGGTCGCTCCGTCCTCCCTCCCCTCACCGTGGCCGGCGTGCTGCCCTGCGGGGCGGTCCGCCGCGGCCACCAGCGGGTCGGCGCCCCTGCCCACGCCGTACGCGGTTCCGAAGGTCGCGGCGAGCGCGGTGGCGAAGGCGGTGATCCTCAGTGCGTTGTTCATGACGGTGTCCTCCATCGGGTCGATCGGAAGGCAACGCCTCCCGATGAGTCACAACATACCCCCCAGGGGTATCAAGTCAACCCGGGAGTGCGCCAACTACCGCCGCTTCCTTGAGGAACCGACCGGGAGCGCCGGGGAGGAATCCAGGGTCCGGCGTTCGGCTCAGGCAGACGTCACGAGTCCGCCACGCAGCCGCTCCAGCGCGGCCTCGGGAATCCTCAGTCCGTCGCGCACGTACCCTTCGAGCCCGCCCCACCGCTCGTCCATGGCGTCCAGCGCCATGTCGAGATAGCGAGGGCGGACCTCGATGATCGCGGAGGCGATCTCCGGGTCACCGCCCGCGTCCAAGAAGCCCTGTACATACGGGGCGTAGGCGACCCGTACGACCGGATTCACCGCGAGGAACTCGGCCCGCACCACGTCGCGTTCGGCACCGAGCATCATCAGCAACAGCGCCGTGGCCCAGCCGGTACGGTCCTTGCCGGCCGTGCAGTGGAAGAGCACCGGGCGGGCTCGGTCGTCGGCGGCCGTCTCGACGAAGGCCCGGTACGCGGCGGCGGCCCCCGGCGAGAGCACCATCTGGCGGTAGGTCTCGGCGAACATCTCCTCGGCCTTCCCGCTGCCCAGCAACTGCTCCGCCTCGACCGGGTCGGCGAGCAGCGCGCGCAGCCGAGCGGGTGCCACACCCGGGTTGTCGCCGAGCACGTCGGCGACGAAGAGCCGTGCGCCCGGAGGCAGCCGGTCGGGGGCCGCGGTGCGCTCGTCGGCGGTCCGCAGATCGACGACGGTACGAATGCCGAGCTCGGCCACCGCCATGTCCCGCGCCGCGTCCAGCCCGCTGAGCTGGCCGGAGCGCAGTACGGCGCCCGGCCGGACCCGGTGGCCGGAACCCAGAGAAATGCCGCCCAGATCACGCAGATTGACGACGGTGGATGCCGGGACGGCCCTGGCGGTCTGCACGATGAAATTCCCCTTTTCCCGACACGTATCCGAATTGATTCGACAACTGGCCGGATCAAACGTCGCACGCGGCCGGGAATTCGACAAAGTAAAACGCCGCAGGGACGCGGATAGAGGACACCGAGGGAGATGGCGAGAATGTGAAATCGCCACCTCTTCCCTCCAGTTCTCTTCACGTCTCTTCAGGTCTCTCCAGTTCTCTTCACGTCTCTTCAGGTCTCTTCAGGTCTCTTCAGGTCTCTTCGAGTCAGAAATTCTTCTCCGGGTCAGCGGCGCGGGCCGGGTTCTGTCGCGTTTCCCGGTATGCCGCGACCAGGAACAGTTGCCCGCGCGACGGGGGCGGCGGTCATCGGATGTGTGACCACGTGATACCCGGTGATGGTTCACAGGGCGACGACAGTGACCTCGGTCGCCTTGACGCCGGTCCACACGGCCTTCCCCTCGCTGAGGCCCAGCTCGGTCGCCGCTTCGGGGGTGATCTCGGCGACCAGGTCCGGAACCTCCTGGGAGCCGATCACCACCCGGAGCCTGCTGCCCACGGTGGTGAGCTCACGAACCGTTCCTGGCCAGACGTTACGGGGGCTTCCCCCGGGCCTGTCCTCGTGCACGGAGACCGCTTCCGGCGCGATGATCGCGAGGGCGGCCGTCCCCTCGGCGAGGGAGTCCGCGACGACCAGCCGCCCGCCGTCGGCGAGGCCGAGGGTGCCGTCGGCGGCGGTACCGGGCCAGGCGGGCGCGCAGCAGGGTCGTCGTGCCAGCGCCGTTGGGTCCGACGACGGCGATGGTGGTGCCGGGCGCCGCGTCGAGGATCAGCCGGGTGAAGCCGGTGACCTCTGCGTGCAGCGACCGGCTCTCCTGCGGGACGGGAGGCGCTTCGAGGCCCGGCCGGACGGTCCGGGAGCCGGCCGGGCCCGTACCGTCCGGGCCGGCCATGGCAGCCAGGTCGTCCGTGGCGCGCTCGCGGGCGCGTGCGCGGTCGCGCGGTGTGCCGGTCCAGCGCCCGCGCAGAGCGATGAGCACGGCCATGGCGATGGCGAGGAGCAGGGGCGAGCCGGAGGTGGCGGCCTCCGGGGAGTCCTGGAGCAGCAGGTGGACCTGGAGGGGCAGCGTCTGGGTGGTGCCGGGCAGGTTGCCCGCGAACGTGATGGTCGCGCCGAACTCGCCGAGCGCCCGCGCCCAGGTGAGTGCGGCCCCGGCGGCGAGACCGGGGGCGACCATCGGGAGGGTGACCGTGCAGAACCCCCGGACCGGTGAGGCACCCAGGGATGCCGCGGTCTCCTCGTACGAGGGGCGCAGACCGGCCAGTGCGCCTTCGAGGATGATGACGAGGAACGGCATCGCGACGAAGGTCGCCGCGACCACCGCGCCGGAGGTGTGGAACGGCAGGGTGATCCCGAAGGTGCTCTCCAGCCAGGGGCCGAGCAGGCCCCTGCGGCCGAAGCCGAGGAGGAGCGCCACGCCTCCGACGGTGGGCGGCAGCACCATCGGCAGCAGCACCAGCGAGCGGACGAGCGCCTTGCCGGGGAAGTCGACCCGGGCCAGCAGCCAGGCCAGGGGCACCCCGAGCAGCAGCGAGAGGCCCAGGGCCCAGAACGAGACGAGCAGCGACCGACTGAGCGCCTGGGTGACCCCCGGGCTGCTCAGATGGGTGCCCAGGTCGGCCCAGGAGGTGCGCAGGATGCCGATCAACGGCATCAGCAGGAACGCGACGGCGAGCAGCGCGGGGAGGGCCAGGGCGACGGGGGTGCGCGCGCCCGGTACCCGGCTGCGGAGAGCTGTCATCGGATTCCCTGGATCACCGGTCGGTACGTGCGGGACTGGTTCGGCCGCACAGGGGCTCCCCGTCCCCCGGCCGGAGAGCCCCTGTGCGGTGTCTGCGGCGTGCCGGTCAGGGCCCAAGGCTGCTGGAAGCCCGCGGCCTGCAGGATCTGCTGCGCCTCGGGAGTGCTCAGCCACTTCACGAACGCCGTGGCGGCCTCGGCGTTCTTGGACTGCCGCAGCGTCGCCGCCGGGTAGGAGGCGACGGCGTTCTGCGCGTCGGGGATGTCGATGGCGTCGACCTTGTCGGTGGCCCGTGGCGGCGTCCGTCTTGTCGACGATGCCGGCGAAGGAGAACGTCACCTTCGTGCCGGGGTGTTCCTTCTCGTATGCGGCGCCTCATTGGAGGAAGCACCAAGGGGCGGCTCCGGGCCGGCTACGCGACCGTCTGTGAAGGATCAAGTGCGTTCGGAGAGGGCAAGGTCACAGACGGAGCCCCTGCTGCTCGTCCGAGACCTGACCTAGCATCTGGGCCATGACGGTCCAGCCTGCCGACGGGCTTTCGTTGGCCGCCGAATTCCCTCACCCCGCCCACGAGCAGTGGCAGAGCCTGGTAGAAGGCGTACTGCGCAAGTCGGGCAAGGATGTTGCGGGATCGGCCGCCGAGGAAGCACTGTCCACCACGGTGGAGGACGGGCTCACCACCCGCCCCCTCTACACCTCGCGCGACAGCGCGCCCGATGCCGGATATCCGGGCTTCGCCCCCTTCACCCGCGGCGGCAAGGCCGAGGGCAATGCGGCGGGCGGCTGGGACGTACGGCAGCGGCACACCCTGCTGGATGCCGCCCGCCTCAACGAGGCCGTGCTCACCGATCTGGAGAACGGCGTCACCTCGTTGTGGCTGACCGTGGGCGGTGCCGGAGGCATTCCGGTGGCCGCTCTGGCGGCGGCGCTGGACGGCGTTTATCTGGATCTCGCTCCCGTGACGCTCGACGCGGGAGTTGAACTCGACGCGGCGGCAACGGAATTGCTCCGGCTCTACGCGGAGCGGGGCGTCGATGCGCAGGCCGCGCGCGGCAACCTCGGCGCCGACCCGCTCGGGCAGGCCGCCCGCAGCGGCGCCGGACCCGACCTCACGGCGGCGGTCCGCTGGGCCGGGCGGTGCGCCCGGGAGTATCCCGGTCTGCGGGCGTTGACCGTCGACGCCCTGCCGTACCACGAGGCCGGCGGCTCGGCCGCCGAGGAGCTGGGCTCTTCGCTGGCGACCGGAGTCGCCTATCTGCGGGCACTGACGGATGCCGGGCTCGGCGTCGAAGAGGCCTGTGCCCAGTTGGAGTTCCGGTACGCGGCGACGGCCGATCAGTTCCTGACCATCGCCAAGCTGCGGGCCGCGCGACGGCTGTGGGCCCGGGTCGCCGAGGTGTGCGGGGCCGTCGGCGCCGGGGCGCAGCGCCAGCACGCGGTGACGTCGTCGGTGATGATGACGCGGCGCGACCCGTGGGTGAACATGCTGCGGACGACGCTGGCCTGCCTGGGCGCGGGGGTCGGCGGGGCCGACTCCGTCACCGTGCTGCCGTTCGATCACGCCCTGGGTCTGCCGGATGCCTTCGCCCGGCGCATCGCCCGCAACACGTCGACGATCCTGCTGGAGGAGTCGCATCTGGCCCGGGTGATCGACCCGGCGGGCGGTTCCTGGTACGTGGAGCGGCTCACCGTCGAACTCGCCGACGCCGCCTGGGCGTTCTTCCAGGAGATCGAGCGCTCGGGCGGCCACGCGGCTGCCCTGCGCTCGGGAATGATCGGGGAACGGCTCGCGGCTACCTGGGCGGCCCGCAGCAGGGATCTGGCGCGGCGCAAGGAGCCGGTCACCGGGGTCAGTGAGTTCCCGCAGCTGACGGAGCGCCCGGTGGAGCGCGAGGCGGCCCCCGCCGAGGTGTCCGCCACGGCGTCGGGCGGTCTGCCCAGAGTCCGTCGTGACGAGGCGTTCGAGGCGCTGCGCGCCCGGTCGGACGCCCATCTCGCGGCGACCGGGCAGCGGCCGCAGGTGTTCCTCGCCGCGCTCGGCCCGGCCGCGGCGCACACCGCGCGGGCGTCGTTCGCCTCGAACCTGTTCCGGGCGGGTGGGATCGAGCCGGTCCACGACCCGGTCTCGGTCGACGCCGCGACGGCCGCCGACGCGTTCAGGGCGAGTGGGGCCACCGTGGCGTGCCTCTGTTCCAGCGACGCGCTCTACGCCGAGCAGGCCGGGGCGGTCGCCGGGGCATTGGCCTCGGCGGGCGCGCTGCGGGTGTTCCTCGCCGGCCGGCCCGGCGGGTACACCGGTGTCGACGAGTACGTCTTCACGGGCTCCGATGTGGTGGCCGTCCTCTCTTCCGTCCTCGACCGTATGGGTGTGGCGTAATGCGTATCCCTGACTTCTCCGACATCGGGCTCGGACCGGGCGGCGCCGCCGAGGTGTCCGAGGACCAGTGGCGCGATTCCGTGAAGGAGTCCTCCGGCAGTTCCGACGGCGATCTGCTGTGGGAGACCCCGGAAGGCATCACGGTCAAGCCGCTGTACACCGGCCGTGACCTGGAGGGGCTCGACTTCCTCGGTACGTATCCCGGCATCGCCCCGTATCTGCGGGGCCCGTACCCGACGATGTACGTCAACCAGCCCTGGACGATCCGGCAGTACGCCGGGTTCTCCACCGCCGAGGAGTCCAACGCCTTCTACCGCCGCAACCTAGCGGCCGGGCAGAAGGGCCTCTCCGTCGCCTTCGACCTGCCGACCCACCGCGGCTACGACAGCGACCACCCGCGGGTGACCGGCGACGTCGGCATGGCCGGCGTCGCGATCGACTCGATCTACGACATGCGTCAGCTCTTCGACGGCATTCCGCTGGACCGGATGTCGGTTTCCATGACGATGAACGGAGCGGTGCTCCCCGTCCTCGCGCTGTACATCGTCGCCGCCGAGGAACAGGGCGTTGGGCCCGAGAAGCTGGCCGGGACCATTCAGAACGACATTCTGAAGGAGTTCATGGTCCGCAACACATACATCTATCCGCCGAAGCCCTCGATGCGGATCATCTCCGACATCTTCGCGTACACCTCGCAGAAGATGCCGCGCTACAACTCGATCTCCATCTCCGGCTATCACATCCAGGAGGCGGGTGCGACCGCCGATCTGGAGCTGGCGTACACCCTGGCGGACGGCGTGGAGTATCTGCGGGCCGGGCGGGACGCCGGTCTCGACGTGGACGCGTTCGCGCCGCGGCTGTCGTTCTTCTGGGCGATCGGCATGAACTTCTTCATGGAGATCGCGAAGTTGCGGGCGGCCCGCCTGCTGTGGGCCAAGCTGGTCAGGGAGTTCGAGCCGAAGAACGCCAAGTCGCTGTCCCTGCGGACCCATTCACAGACGTCCGGGTGGTCGCTGACCGCGCAGGACGTGTTCAACAACGTCACCCGGACGTGCGTGGAGGCGATGGCCGCGACCCAGGGCCACACCCAGTCGCTGCACACCAACGCGCTCGACGAGGCGCTGGCCCTGCCGACGGACTTCTCGGCGCGCATCGCCCGGAACACCCAGCTGCTGCTCCAGCAGGAGTCCGGCACCGGCCGGGTCATCGACCCGTGGGGCGGCAGCGCGTATGTGGAGAAGCTGACGTACGACCTGGCGCGGCGGGCATGGCAGCACATCGAGGAGGTCGAGGCGGCGGGCGGCATGGCGCGGGCCATCGACGCGGGCATCCCCAAGCTCCGGGTCGAGGAGGCCGCGGCCCGTACGCAGGCGCGGATCGACTCCGGGCGCCAGCCCGTGATCGGGGTCAACAAGTACCGGGTGGAGACCGACGAGCAGATCGATGTGCTCAAGGTCGACAACTCCTCGGTGCGCACCCAGCAGATCGAGAAGCTGCGCCGGCTGCGTGAGGAGCGCGACGAGTCGGCCTGTCGGGAGGCGCTGCGCGCGCTGACCGCGGCGGCCGGGCGGAACCCCGGACCCGGCCTCGAAGGCAATCTGCTGGCACTCGCCGTGGACGCGGCACGTGCGATGGCGACCGTGGGCGAGATCTCGGACGCCTTGGAGAAGGTGTACGGGAGGCACGCCGGCCAGATCCGTACGATCTCCGGTGTGTACCGCAACGAAGCAGGTGAATCCCCCTCCGTGGACCGTACCCGGGCGCTGGTGGAGCAGTTCGAGGAGGCCGAGGGGCGGCGTCCGCGCATCCTGGTCGCCAAGATGGGGCAGGACGGCCACGACCGCGGCCAGAAGGTGATCTCGACGGCCTTCGCCGACCTGGGCTTCGACGTCGACGTCGGCCCGCTGTTCCAGACGCCCGCCGAGGTGGCGCGGCAGGCGGTGGAGGCGGATGTGCACATCGTGGGCGTCTCCTCGCTGGCCGCCGGGCACCTCACGCTCGTCCCGGCGCTCCGCGAGGAGCTCGCCGCCGAGGGCCGCGACGACATCATGATCGTGGTGGGCGGGGTGATTCCACCGCAGGACGTCCAGGCGTTGCACGAGGCGGGGGCGGCGGCGGTGTTCCCGCCCGGCACCGTGATCCCGGATGCCGCGTACGACCTGGTGACGCGGCTCGGTGCCGCGCTCGGCCACGAGCTGTGAGCCGCTGAACCGATGGCTCCGAAGATCGACATCGACAGCTACGCGAAGGGCGTGCTCGACGGGAAGCGGGCATACATCGCGCGCGCCATCACTCTCGTCGAGTCCACCCGCCCCGATCACCGGTCGCTTGCCCAGCAGTTGCTGCGCGAGCTGCTGCCGCGCTCCGGCCGGGCCCGGCGCATCGGCATCAGCGGCGTACCCGGGGTAGGGAAGTCCACGTTCATCGACGCCCTCGGCACGATGCTCACCGGGCTCGGCCACCGGGTCGCGGTGCTGGCCGTCGATCCCTCCTCCAGCCGTACCGGCGGCTCCATCCTGGGCGACAAGACCAGGATGGAGCGCCTCGCGGTGGACACGGCGGCATTCGTACGTCCCTCCCCCACCGCGGGGACCCTCGGCGGGGTCGCCAAGGCGACCCGGGAGTCCATCGTGGTGATGGAGGCCGCGGGATACGACGTGGTGCTGGTGGAGACGGTCGGCGTCGGCCAGTCGGAGACGGCGGTCGCCAATATGGTCGACACGTTCCTGCTCCTGACACTGGCCCGTACCGGCGATCAGCTCCAGGGCATCAAGAAGGGCGTCCTGGAGCTGGCGGACGCCATCGCCGTCAACAAGGCGGACGGCCCGCACGAGCGCGACGCGCGAGCTGCCGCACGCGAACTGGCGGGCGCGCTGCGGCTGATGCACCCGGTGGACACGGCGTGGACACCTCCGGTCCTCACCTGCAGCGCCCGGGAGTCGACCGGCCTCGACACGCTGTGGGAACGGCTGGAGCAGCACCGTGCGCTGCTCGAATCGACCGGGCGGCTCGTGGCGAAGCGGCGCGCCCAGCAGGTCGACTGGACCTGGACGATGGTGCAGGACGAGCTGCTGGAGAGTCTGCGTGCCCATCCCGAGGTACGCGCGCTCACCCCGCGGCTGGAACAGCGAGTACGGGACGGCGAGTTGACGGCCACGCTGGCGGCCGAGCAGATCCTGGGCGCGTTCCGGGGCACGGTCTCGGCGGCGGAGGACGGTGGCACCGCGGGCTGACGGGCGGGGGCAGTTCGACGGCCGGATCCGGCCCGTTTCCGCGAAGTCCCGCCGCACGCCCGGGGGGATGGCCCCGCCGCGTCCGGTGCGGGCACTCGCAGGGCGGAGGATCCTCGTACGCGGCGTACCCGGACGGCCCCGACCACAGATCGAGCCGGTACTCGACCGACTTGTTGCGTAGGCTCGTAGCCGAGCGCATCGTTGCCGCTCCGCATGTACGTATGGCTGTCCGCGGTGTCCATCAGCAGCCCGTCGAGTGCCGGGTGGTGTTCGCGGGCCCACAGGATGGACCGCGCCTTCATCCACCGCGCGAGGCCGTGCCCCCGGTGTTCGGGGAGGACCCCACTGCCGTAGTGCCGGCCGTCGCCCCTCCCGCCGCCCGGGACGACCAGTTCGGTGAGGCCCGCGATCGTCGAGTCGGACGCGTCGTCGGCAGCAACCCCCACGGCAACCGGATACCGCGGCAGCCGTCTCCGACCCGGTGCGCGTACGCCGTGGTACGGTGCAGTTGGTACGCGTGTACGCCTCGGTTCGGGGCGCCGGTACCGATTCACCCTCACAGAGCCGCTGCGCCCGTCCTTTCGTGATCGGCGATCCGGCTTTCCCGCACCATTTCTTCCAGTCCGGTTCGGGCTTTCCCGTCCGGGCTTTCCCGCCCGTCGTCCGGGGCGTGATCTCTTCCGCCCCCATGCCGTCCGGGCCCCTTCATTCGCCATGTCCGCGAAAGGACCACTCGCATGACAAGCACCCTCGAACACCCCGTAGCACAAGGGGAATTGACTAGCGTGGCCGTCGGCGTCCTCGACATCACGCACCAGGGGCACGGCGCGCTACGTGTCCGTGGCAGCCTCCCCTCCCCCGGCGACGTACAGGTATCCGCCGCCCTGATCCGCCGGCACGGCCTGCGCAAGGGCGATGTCGTCGAAGGCTCCTGCGACCGGCCCCGTATCCTGTCCGGGGTCGTACGGGTCAATGGCCGCTCCCCTCAGGCGCTGCGCGGCCGACCCCACTTCGCTGATCTCACCCCGCTCCACCCCCGGGATCGGCTGCGCCTGGAAACACCGTCCGGCAGTCCGGCGACGCGCCTCGTCGACCTGATCTCCCCGATCGGCAAGGGGCAGCGCGGACTCGTCGTCGCGCCGCCCAGGACCGGCAAGACCGTGCTGTTGCAACAGATCGCGGCAGCCGTCGCCGCCAACCACCCCGAGTGCCATCTGATGGTGGTGCTGCTCGACGAACGCCCCGAGGAGGTCACGGACATGCGCCGGTCCGTACGGGGCGAAGTGCTCGCCTCGACGTTCGACCGGCCCGCGAAGGAGCACATCGCGCTCGCCGAACTCGCGGTCGAGCGCGCCAAGCGTCTGGTCGAGCAGGGCCAGGACGTCGTCATCCTGCTGGACTCCCTCACCCGCCTGTGCCGCGCCCACAACAACGCGTCGGCCGCCGGCGGACGCACCCTCAGCGGCGGCGTCGACGCAACCGCCCTGCTCGGCCCCAAGCGCCTCTTCGGTGCCGCACGTCTCGCCGAGGAGGGCGGCTCCCTCACCATCCTGGCCACCGCGCTGGTGGAGACCGGCTCCCGCGCCGACGACTACTTCTTCGAGGAGCTGAAGAGCACCGGCAACATGGAACTCCGGCTCGACCGCGCTCTGGCGGACCGGCGCACCTATCCGGCCGTGAACATCCAGGCATCCGGCACCCGGCGCGAGGAACTCATCGTTCCGGACACCGAGTTGAGAGTGGTACGCGGACTGCGGCGCGCGTTGCGCTCCAGGGATCCGCAGACCGCGCTCCACACGCTCCTGGACCGCATCCGGAGCACTGCGGACAACGCGGCCTTCCTCCGTACGGTTCACCGCACCGTCCCGGATGCCTGAGCCTGCCCGAGCCGCACCGTCCCGGATGCCTGAGCCTGCCCGAGCCGCACCGGACGGCGCAATAGCATGGACGCCCTCGCATGATCCGTCCCCCACGAGCACAGGGAGAGCAGGCACATGGAATTCCGCCGACTCGGCCGCAGCGGCCTGACCATCAGTGAGATCGCCTACGGAAACTGGCTCACCCACGGCTCCCAGGTGGAGGAGGACGCGGCGGTCGCCTGTATCCGTGCCGCGCTCGATGCCGGGATCACCACCTTCGACACGGCGGACGTCTATGCGGAGACGCGGGCCGAAGCCGTCCTGGGCCGGGCGCTCAGGAACGAGCGCCGCGAGGGACTGGAGGTGTTCACCAAGGTGTACTTCCCGACCGGTCCCGGACACAACGACCGGGGGCTCGGCCGCAAGCACATCATGGAGTCCATCGACAACTCGCTGCGTCGCCTGCAGACGGATTACGTGGACCTGTACCAGGCGCACCGTTACGACCACTCGACGCCGCTGGAAGAGACCATGGAGGCGTTCGCCGACGTCGTCCGCTCCGGCAAGGCCCTGTACATCGGCGTTTCGGAATGGACGGCCGACCAGCTCCGGGACGGCCACGCACTGGCCCGCGAGCTCCACGTCCCGCTGATCTCCAACCAGCCGCAGTACTCGGCTCTGTGGCGGGTCATCGAGAGCGAAGTGGTGCCCGCGTCGGAGGAGCTGGGCATGGGTCAGATCGTCTGGTCGCCGGTCGCGCAGGGTGCCCTCACGGGCAAGTACAAGCCTGGCGCGCCGCTTCCGGCCGGCTCCCGGGCGACGGACGACAAGGGCGGCGCGAGCATGGTCGCCGGCTGGCTCCGCGACGACGTACTGGAGCGCGTGCAGCGGTTGCGGCCGCTCGCCGACCAGGCCGGTCTGAGTCTCGCCCAGCTCGCGGTCGCCTGGGTGCTGCAGAACCCCAACGTCGCCGCCGCGATCATCGGCGCCTCCCGGCCCGAGCAGGTGACGGAGAACGTCGGAGCGGCGGGTGTGACACTCGACGCGGAGTTGCTGAAGAGCATCGACGACATCCTGGAACCGGTGGCGGAACGGGACCCGGGGCTGACGGCCGGGCACGAGGGCAACAGCTGATTCGACCGGCCGGGGGGAGTGCGCGCACGGGTCACCCCGACCCGGAGCTGATGACCGTCCCGATGCCTTCGGGCATGGTTTGCGCCGCGTCCTGACAAGCGGTTACGGGTCAGGTGCCGGTGTGCAGCGAGGCGGTGTGCTCGCGGACCTGTGCCGGGGTGAGGTAGGAGTCCGTGTACTCGAAGTCACGCAGCTTGGCCGGATTCCGGGCCTGGAAGCCGGTGCGTACGAAGTCGTCGCCCGCGATGGCGTTGAGCATCCAGTTGGTCATCACCCGCACCTTGGCCACATTGGTGCGCAGCGCCGACCAGTGGTAGCCGCGGGCGACGGCCTGGGCGGCGATTCCATGCATTTCGAAACCGATCGGCTTGGAGACCGCGTCGTTTCCGCCGAGGTCCACGACGAGGCCGAGGTCCTTGTGGACGTACGGTTTCAGCGGCTGGTGCCGCAGCGTGGCGATGAGGTTGTCGGCCAGCCTGCGGCCCTGACGCATGGCGTGCTGCGCGGTGGGCGGGCAGACCGCCCCGCCACCCTTGCTCAGGTCCGGTACGGCCGCGGCGTCACCGAGCGCGAAGATGCCGTCGAAGCCCGGCAGGACCATCTCGGGCGTCACGGCCAGCCGGCCGCGTACCGTCTCCGCGTCGAAGGTGGAGACCAGCGGGCTCGCGGTGACTCCCGCCGTCCAGATCAGGGTGCGGCAGGGCACGACCCGGCCGTCGGTGAAGGTCACCTTCTCCGGTCCGGCCTCGGCGATGGACACCCCGAGCGACACCTCGATGCCGCGTCCGCGCAGCACCTCCAGGGCGCTCCGGCCGAGCTTGTCCCCGAGTTCGGGCATCAGCTTGGGGGCGATGTCGATGAGATGCCACTTGATCAGCTTCGGGTCGAGCCGCGGGTACTGCCCGAGCGCGTTCGTGGTGAGGCGCTGCAGACAGGCGGCCGTCTCGGTGCCGGCGTAACCACCGCCGACGACCACGAACTGCAGGCGCGAGGCCCGCTCGTTCTCGTCGTGGCTGGCGTCCGCGAGATCGAGCTGCGCGATCACATGGTCTCGTACGTACGCCGCCTCGGCGAGTGTCTTCATGCCGCGGGCGTGGTCGACCAGGCCGGGAATGTCGAAGGTACGGGTGACGCTCCCGGGGCTGAGGACGAGGTAGTCGTACGGCTCGTAGACGACCTCGTCGGTGATCTTGCGAATGACGCAGATCTTCGCCTTGGGGTCCACTCCGATGGACCCGCCGGGGATGATCCGGGTGCGGTGCTTGCGGCTGCGGCGCAGCGACACCGCGACCGACTGCGGGGTGAGCACACCTGCCGCCACCTGGGGCAGCAGGGGCAGATAGAGCTGGTACGAGAACGGGGCGACGAGCGCGATCTCCGCCTCGCCGGGGATGAGCCCGCGCTCCAGGCGGCGTACGCATTCCACCCCGGCGAATCCGGCGCCGACAACGAGAATCCTGGGTCGTGCCACAGTATTCGTCCCTTCTCGGGCCTGCACGGTCGTCCGGTCGCCTGCCCCGTCGCACGCGCCCGTCATCTCTCATCTTCACGAGCCGCGTCCGACTTCGCCTGCTGAGGACGGCGGACGGACGACGTCACCGCCTGTCAGCGCACCAGGAGAGTGACCGCAGTGCAGGTGCCGCCGACCGCGCCGGCAAGCACGACGCCGACGGCTACACAGCGCGCCCGCAGCCTGCGGTAGCGCGCGTCGTATTCATCGCGCAGTTCGGCGGCGCGGGCACAGATCCGGTGGAGCATGGCCCGCGACGCGGCGACATGGTCCGCGGTGTAGACCCGCTGCACGTCCTCGCGCTGTGCCGTGGTGAGCCAGGGCAGCTCGTCGGTGAAACGGCCCGCCCGTCGTCGTGCCTCCTCGACCTCGGCGTTCCACAGCAGATAGCCCTCCAGCTGTGCCAGACCGCGGGCGGTGTCCTTGTCTGGGTCCACGCGCTTCTCCTCTCCGGGTACCGCTGTGCTCACGCCTGCCGGTCACGGTGGACGGCTTCGTCGAGGGCCCGCACCGTGGGGTGGTGCAGGTCGAACGCCGGGGATTCGGAACGGATCCTCGGCAGGGTGAGGAAGTTGTGCCGCGGCGGCGGGCAGGACGTCGCCCACTCCAGCGAACGGCCGTAGCCCCACGGGTCGTCGACCCCGACGTTCTCGCCGTACCTGGCGGTTTTCCAGACGTTGTAGAAGAAGGGCAGGAGTGACAGGCCGAGCAGGAACGAGGAGATCGTCGAGATCGTGTTCAGCGCGGTGAAGCCGTCGGCGGCGAGGTAGTCCGCGTAGCGGCGCGGCATGCCCTCGGCACCGAGCCAGTGCTGCACCAGGAACGTGCCGTGGAAGCCCACGAACAGCGTCCAGAACGTGATCTTGCCGAGCCGCTC
>NZ_JBHVFF010000192.1:0-16545 GCF_042801895.1 Streptomyces sp. NPDC057543
GCGGCCTTCGCCACCGACTGGCTGGTGTGGACAGCCATCAGCCGGCCTGCCTTCCTGTTACTTCCAGCCCTTGAGGAGCTTGCGGTAGGAGTCGCCGGTCGTCTTGACGCCCTTTTCCGGCGTGGTCTGGCCGGTCAGGACCTTGGTGTACTCGGTGACGAGCGGCGCGAAGAGGCTGCCGGTCTCCGGGATCCAGGGGCGCTCGACGGCGGTCTCGACGACGGGCTTGAAGAAGCCGACGATCTCGTTGTCGACGACGTCCTGCTTGGCGTAGGCGGAGGTACGGGTCGGCAGGAGGCTCAGCTCCTTGGTGACCTTGGCCTGGGTGTCCGCCGACGTCATGTAGTCGACGAACGCGTAGGAGGCGTCCAGGTTCTTGGACCCGGCGTAGACGGCCAGGTTGTGACCGCCCTGCGGGGCGCCCTGCGCGGCGGAGCCGGCCGGGACCGGGGCGATGCCCAGGTTGGCCTTGTCCTTGAACTCCTTGCCGGCGTAGGTGTCGGCGACGGCCCACGGGCCGTTGATGATCATGGCGACCTTGCCGTCCTTGAAGGACGACTGCATGTTGTCCCAGCCGTCCGTGGCGTCGGTCTTGGCGGCACCGGAGTCGACGAGGTCCTTGACGACCTTCATCGCCTTGACACCCTCGGGGTTGTCGATGGTGACGGACTTGGTGGAGGCGTCGACCATGTCGCCGCCCTCGCCGTACAGGAAGGAGAGGAACCAGTACGCGTCGTCGCCGCGCAGGTACATCCCGGTCTTGCCGGTCTTGTCCTTGATCTTCTTGGAGACGGTCTTCAGCTCGTCGATGGTCGTGGGGACCTCGACACCGGCCTCCTTGAAGATCTTCTTGTTGTAGAAGATGCCCATGGAGTCGATGACCTGCGGCACCGCGTACGTCTTGCCGTTGTACTTGGTGGACGCGGCGGCCTGCTTCAGGAAGTCGTCCGGGTTCTTCAGCGCGGCGGTGCCGTCCAGCGGGGCGAGGTAGTCGAGGTCCGCGAACTCGGGGGTCCAGGCGACCTCGGAGCGGATGACGTCGGGCGCGTCGGAGCCGGACTGGGCCGCGTTCTTGAACTTGTTCTGCGCGTCACCGAAGGGCACGTTGACGTACTTGATGTGGACCTTCGGGTGCTGCTTGGTGAAGTCCTCGGCGATCTTCTTGAAGACCTTGTCCTCGCTGCCCACGGTGGAGGTGTCCCACCACGTCACCGTGCCGGAGAGCTCGCCCGAGCTCTTGCTCTCGCCCTCGGACTCGCTGTCGCTGCCGCAGGCGGTCGCCGCGAGCGCCAGGGCCGCGACCAGGGCGGTGGCCGTTATGCCACGTCGCATCTGAACTCCTTCAACTGCCGTACCGCTCCGTCGCGGCGCCGGGTCGACGTGAACGTAACAAGGATGAAAGAACGCCGAAAGAGTTTGCGGAAGATTTCTGCAAGCGTCGTCGATCGTTACATTCGCGTGTCCTCACGGTTGCCGTCAAGCCTCTTGACGGGAGGTGTCGATCCCTGGCAGCGGCAGGCCACAGCCCGTAATCCAGAAGTGCGACGATCTGACCGCGGCCCGCGAACCGGTCTCGCAAGTCTTTGCAAGATGTTGCCGCGACGGCACCCCGGACCACCTCACAGGCGCGGTCGCCCGATTCCTGCGGATGGTGGGCAATCCGACATACGCCCGGTACAGTCCACTTCCATGACCGCACGGCTTGCCGATATCGCAACTCAGGCGGGGGTCAGCGAAGCGACGGTCAGCCGTGTACTGAACGGCAAGCCCGGTGTTGCAGCGGCCACCCGTGAATCCGTCCTCGCCGCGCTCGACGTTCTGGGCTACGAGCGTCCCGTACGGCTGCGCAGGCGCAGCGCGGGACTGGTCGGGCTGATCACGCCCGAACTGGAGAACCCCATCTTCCCGGCGCTTGCGCAGGTCATCGGCCAGGCGCTGACCCGGCAGGGCTACACCCCGGTGCTGGCGACCCAGACCCCCGGCGGCTCCACCGAGGACGAGCTGACCGAGATGCTGGTCGACCGCGGCGTCTCGGGCATCATCTTCGTCTCCGGGCTGCACGCCGACACCTCGGCCGATATGCAACGCTACGAGCAACTGCGTGCCCAGGGCGTCCCGTTCGTCCTGGTCAACGGTTTCTCGCTCAAGGTCCAGGCGCCGTTCATCTCGCCGGACGACCGGGCCGCGATGCGGCTCGCCGTGACCCACCTGGTGTCGCTCGGCCATCAGCGGATCGGCCTGGCGGTCGGGCCCAAGCGGTTCGTACCGGTCCTGCGCAAGATCGAGGGCTTCCGCGCCACCGTGCAGGAGCAGTTGAACCTCGCTCCGGACGAGGTGGAGGAGCTGATCCAGCACTCGCTCTTCACCCTGGAGGGCGGGCAGGCCGCCGCGTCGGCGCTGATGGAGCGGGGGTGCACGGCGGTGGTGTGCGCGAGCGACATGATGGCGCTCGGCGCGATCAGGGCCGCCCGCCGGCTGTCGATGGAGGTGCCGCGCGATCTGTCGGTGGTGGGCTTCGACGACTCGCCGCTCATAGCGTTCACCGATCCGCCGCTGACGACGATCCGGCAACCGGTGACGGCGATGGGCCAGGCCGCCGTGCGCACCCTCCTCGAAGAGATCGGCGGCACACCCGCCCCGCACAGCGAGTTCGTCTTCATGCCCGAGCTGGTCGTTCGCGGTTCAACGGCCGCGGGCCCCGGGCCCGATCCCGCCTCCGCTTCCGGGCCTCTTCCAGGTTCGCACGCCCGCTCCTAGGGCCGATCACGCCGCGCTCGCGTGCCCCGGCACCGCGCCTCGCCGCGTTGTCGTCAGTCACCAGGGCTCCTTCCTCCGCCTTGCGATGCACGGCACCACGGTGACATCAGCCGCTCCGCGGCGGGCCGCTCCCTGATCCGGCCCGATCCGAACGAAAGATCCTGACCCTCAGTCCGGCAGACAGATGTGCGGCCCGGACCCGACCGGAAGATGATCGGACGGGAAGCACATTTCTGGCAGACTCTGTGCCTATGGGTGAATTGAGCGTGCCACCACAGGAAGCCCGGTTGGGGGCCACCCCGTCACCCATCGTGGACGAGGCGGCCCGGACGGCGGACGCGGAGCAGAACGCCAGGTGGCGCGACAGCGGCCCGGCGAGACTTCGTTCCCCGCGCTCCCCGCGTTCCCTGCGCTCCTTGCGGTCCCCGCGCCGGCCACGCGTCCGGTTCGAAATCCTGCTGCTCGCGGCCAGTTACTGGGTGTACTCCCTGGTGCGCAACGCCGTCCCGGAACAGCGGGCCGAGGCGCTGCGCAACGCCGACTGGATCTGGTCGGTCGAGACCTACCTGGGCGTCGCCGTCGAGCAGGCAGTCAACCACGCGGTGAATTCCATGACATGGCTGATCGTGTCGATGAACTACTACTACGCGACACTGCACTTCGTCGTCACCGTCTGCGTGCTGGTGTGGTTGTTCCACCGTCACCCCGGCCGTTACGCGGCAGCCCGTCTGGCCCTGTTCGCCACCACGGCGGTGGCACTGCTCGGCTACTACCTGTTTCCGCTGGCACCGCCCCGGCTGATGAGCGGGGGCCACTTCATCGACACCGTTCTGGTCCATCAGACCTGGGGTTCGATGGCCTCGGGCAACTTCAAGAACATGTCGAACCAATACGCGGCCATGCCCTCGATGCACATCGGCTGGTCGCTCTGGTGCGGCCTGACGCTCTACGCACTGGCCGCCGCGCCCTGGGTCCGCATCCTGGGCCTGCTCTACCCGGCGGTCACCCTGCTCGTGATCGTGTCGACCGCCAACCACTTCTGGCTGGACGCGCTGGGCGGCATGCTGTGTCTGGCCGTCGGCTACGCGGTCTCCTACGCCTGGTACGGCTCACTGCCGCACCACCTCGCGAAGCGGGTGCAGCTGCCGCTGGAGAGGCCACGATCGGTCGCCCTGTCCGCGGGCGCGGCGGGACACAACTGAGCGGACGCTCCTGCGCTCTCGACCGCCGGGCGGGCCGATCGAGCCCGTCCGGGGCGCCGGGCCGGGGTCCGGGGCCGCCGGCCGGAAGGCCCGCGCGGCGCGCCCCTCACGCCCCGTAGAACCGCTCCTCCACTACCGCCCGCGCCCGCCGCGTGATCCGCCGGTAGTCGTCCAGCATGTCCCCGACGTGCCCCGGCTCGTACCCCAGGTACCGCCCCACCGCGGTGAGTTCACGCGGCCCCGACGGGAACGTGTCGCCCGGCCGCCCCCGTACCAGCATCACCGCGTTGCGGACCCGTGTCGCCAGCACCCACGCCTCGTCCAGGGTCTGCGCGTCCTCCCCCGGGATCAGCTCCGCGGCACATGCCGCGGCCAGTGCCTCGCGGGTGCGGGTCGTCCGCAGCCCCGGCTCCGCCCAGCCGTGCTGCATCTGCATCAGCTGGACCGTCCACTCGACATCGCTCAGCCCGCCGCGCCCCAGCTTGGTGTGGAGCGTCGGGTCCGCGCCGCGCGGCATCCGTTCGGACTCCATCCGGGCCTTCAGGCGGCGGATCTCGCGGACCGCATCCTCACCGAGACCCTCCATCGGGTACCGCAGCAGATCGATCAACTCGATGAATTCCCGGCCGAGTTCCTCGTCGCCCGCCATCGGCTCGGCACGCAGCAGCGCCTGGCTCTCCCAGACCAGCGACCAGCGTCGGTAGTAGGCCTCGTACGACTTCAGCGTACGCACCAGCGGTCCGCTCTTGCCCTCCGGCCGAAGATCCGCGTCGATCATCAACGGCGGGTCGGCGGTGGGCAGTTGAAGCAGCTTCCGCATCTCGGAGACCACCTGGTTCGCGGCCCGCGCCGCCTCGTGGTCGTCGACGCCCTCGCGCGGTGAGTGGACGAACAGCACATCGGCGTCGGAGCCGTATCCGAGCTCGTGTCCGCCGAACCGGCCCATGCCGATGACCGCGAACCGGGTGGGCAGGGTGTCCCCCCACTGTTCGCGTACGACGGCGCGCAGGGCGCCCGCGATCGTGACGGCGTTCAGGTCGGTGACCGCGTTGCCGACCCGGTCGACGAGGGTCCCGGGGTCCTGCTCGGCGGGGCGCTCCTCCGTACCGTACGAGCCGATGAGGTCCGCGGCCGTGGTCCGGAACAGCTCGCGCCGCCGCACCCCGCGCACCACGGCGACGGCGGATTCGGCGCCCTTCGCCCGCCCCACCGCGGCCAGCACCTCCTGTTCCAGGTGTTCCCGGCCGCGCGGCTTCAGGCCCTGCGGGTCGCCGAGTATCGCCACGGCCTCGGGCGCCCGGAGCAGCAGGTCGGGGGCGAGCCGGCCGGCCGAGAGCACCCGGGCGAGGTTCTCTGCGGCGGCGCCCTCGTCCCGCAGCAGCCGCAGGTACCAAGGGGTCTTGCCGAGTGCGTCGGACACCTTGCGGAAGCCCAGCAGCCCGGCGTCGGGGTCGGCGGAGTCCGCGAACCAGCCGAGCAGCACCGGCAGCAGGGTGCGCTGGATGGCGGCCTTGCGGGTCACGCCGGACGACAGCGCCTCCAGGTGCCGCAGCGCGGCGGCCGGATCGGCGTATCCGAGGGCTTCGAGCCGGTGCTCGGCCGCCTCCGCGCTGAGCCGGGTCTCGCCGGGCGCGAGCTGGGCGACGGCGTCCAGCAGCGGTCGGTAGAACAGCTTCTCGTGCAGCCGCCGCACCACGGAGGCGTGCCGCTTCCACGCCTGGTTGAGTTCGGTGATCGGGTCCGTGCGCATCCCGAGGGAGCGTCCGATCCGCCGCAGATCCGCGTCGCCCTCGGGGACCAGATGGGTACGGCGCAGCCGGTAGAGCTGGATGCGGTGCTCCATGGCGCGCAGGAAGCGGTAGGCGTCGTCCAGCTGGGTTGCGTCCACCCGTCCCACGTAGCCGCCCGCGGCGAGCGCCCGCAGCGCGTCCAGTGTGGAGCCGCTGCGCAGGGTCGGGTCGTTGCGGCCGTGCACCAGCTGGAGCAGCTGTACCGCGAATTCGACGTCCCGCAGCCCGCCGGGGCCGAGCTTGATCTCACGGTCGACGCGGTCGACGGGGATGTTGTCGACGACGCGGCGGCGCATCTTCTGCACGTCGCCGACGAAGTTCTCACGGTCCGCGGCCTGCCACACGAGCGGCGAGACGGCCTCGACGTACTCCGCCCCCAGCTCGGGATCGCCGGCCACCGGCCGGGCCTTGAGGAGCGCCTGGAACTCCCAGGTCTTGGCCCAGCGCTGGTAGTACGCGAGATGCGAGGACAACGTCCGCACGAGGGGGCCGTTGCGGCCCTCGGGGCGGAGGTTGGCGTCGACGGGCCAGATGGTGCCCTCGACGGTCGTGTCGGAGCAGATCCGCATCATGTGCGCGGACAGCCGGGTGGCGGCCTGCACGCCCGCGCTCTCCTCGACGCCGTCGGCCGGTTCGGCGACGAAGATGACGTCGACGTCGGAGACGTAGTTCAGCTCGTGGCCGCCGCACTTGCCCATCGCGATGACGGCGAGCCGGCACTGTGCGGCGTCGGCGGGTGCGGCCGTACGGGCGATGGCGAGCGCCGCGCGCAGGGTCGCCGTGGCCAGATCGGCCAGTTCGGCGGCGGTCTCGGCGACGTCCGTCGTACCGCACACGTCGCGGGCCGCTATGGCCAGCAGGCACCGGCGGTAGGCGACGCGCAGCGAGTCGGGGTCATCGGCCCCGGCGAGCCCCTGCTCGAATTCGAGGACCCCGGGATGCAGATCCGTGGCCTCGTAGGTGACGAGCGCCTGCCAGTCGCGGGGGTGGCGGGCCAGGTGGTCACCGAGCGCCTCGGACGCCCCGAGCACCCCGAGCAGCCGGTCCCTGAGCGGTTTGGCGGTGACGAGGGTGTCCAACAGGATCTGCCGCCCGTCCGGCTCCTCGGCCTCCACGAGGCGGACGACCCCGCGCAGTGCCAGATCAGGGTCGGCGGTGGCCCCGAGGGCTTCGAGCAGCACCGGATCGGAGCGTACGGACGACAGCTCGGGCAGGTCGAGGAGCCGCTCCGCGGCGGACGGGTCGGTGAAACCGTGCCGCAGCAATCGGGTGAACGTGCTGCTCCTGCGCCCCGGCACCGTCGTCATTACGTGCTCTCCTGCTCTCCGCCCACACACCATCCAGCGTTCCGAGCCTAGCCCCGCACCGATGAATTCGACGCGGGTGCGCGGTCCACACTTCGCAGGCAGGATCGCTTCGAGGACCCGACCGGGAGGCCCGCATGTCCGGATTCGAACCCGTCGCCGAGCTGGACGCCCGTTACAGCGCCGAAGGCGCGACAGCCGGCTCGTGGCCGGTGGCGGAGTCACTGCTGACCAGGAAGGTCCGGTCCGGTCCGGTCCGGTCCGGTCAGCGGGAAGAGGGACGCGAGCGCACCGACAGCAGCCAACCCCGTCCCGGTGCGACCGGGACCGACTCGCCCGCCGCGAAGACTCGCTCCGGCTGGAATCCCTCGATCGCGGGCGCATACGCGGCCACCGGACCGTCGGCGTCCGTCAGCACGCACTCCACCGGCTCCGCCGCCCACGACGCGACCGCGGTCACGGTCCCACCGGGCCCCTCCCAGGTGGAGGCGAGCACATCGTCCCGGCCGGTGGCCACGGGCGTCTCATCGGCCCACCACCCCGTCCACTCCGCCTCGGTCAGCCGTAGTTCGTCGAAGGCCCGCCAGAGAGGACGTACATCGGTCATAGGGGCGCGTGCCGTCATCCCGAAAACCAGGCCCCGCCAGGGGTTGCCGCCCCCCTCCAGCATCTCGCCCATCAGCCCGAAGGGGATCCCGGACAGCTCGACCAACCAGTACGCCGGGTCGGTGCCCTGGTAGTCGAACAGCTCTCCCAGCCAGAGCCGATCGGTGTACGGCATCAGCTCCGCGTACAGATTGGCGCTGGACGCGAAGCCGTCCGGTTCCCGGTACTGGTTGCAGGAATGCAGATCTATCAGGGGCGCCGTGTCACCCGCACGGGCCAGCGTCTTGCGTACCCGCTTCATGGTGGTCCTGTCGTACGCCACGTCGTCGAGATAGAGGCCGTCGACCCCGATCCGCCGGCGGAGCCGGTCGATGCCGCACACATAGGAGTTGTGCCAGCGCGAGTCGCCCGAGGTCACCACGGCCACGTCGGCGACATCGGGGGCCACCCAGCCGGGGACGTAGTCCGTGCCCAGATGCTCGTGCAGCCAGGCGTGTCCGCCGCCGGGCCCCGACGCCAGGACTTCGCCGCCGAGGGAGGCCAGGACGGGCAATTCCGGATTGTGCCTGGTCAGCTCGCGGACCGTGTCGTACACCTTGACACGGATTCCGCGCCGGTGTGCCTCGGTGGTGTAGTCCCGCAGTACATCGGCGGCCAGCAGCGGGTCGTTGATGTACGGGTTGGGAGGCGTGGCGTGATGGATGTTGACGACATTCGCACCGTACGCGGCGACCTCGGCGGGGGCGGCGTACGCATGGAAGTACCGCTCGGCGAGCTGCAGTCCGGGCCGGATCGGCTTGAACGGGGTGAGCAGCAGCCGCAGTTCGAAGCAACGGCGCTCCCCGACGGCCATCCTGAACGGGCCGCTGTACGCGGTCACCGTCCGCACCCCCTCCGCGGTGCGCAGCAGGATGCCGCCGTCTCCGTCCCCCGCCCAGGAGCGCGGCGTGACCAGAGGCTTCTCGCGGTAGTAGTTGGTGTTCAGCGGCCGCGCGTAGTACTCGTCGCGCAGCGACACCTGGACACCGGCCGAGGCGGCGCCGAGCCAGAGGGCGTCCTGGTTGCGGGTGGCGGTGTCCCACTGCCAGTCGTACGTCTCGGGGCAGACCTGTCCCGGCAGTCCCAGGCCCATCGCATACCGCGCGATCTCGGCCCGGACCGGCACGTCGAGCCGCACGTCGAGGGACAGGTCGTCGACCGCTTCGACGGTGGTGCGTACGACGAGGAAGCCGTCGGCCTCCAACGCGCCCTCGGTGCGCAGCCGGAACCCCGGACCGGTGGCCCCGGTGGACCAGCTCACGCGCGCCGGCCCGGTCCGGTCGAGCTCCAGCGGACCGTGGTCGAGCGGGTGGCCGACCGTGAGGGCAACAGGTCCGGCCAGCAGATCGCGCTCCGGCCCGTCCGCGCCCGTCACCCGTGAGGTGAACGACGAGGTGAGCCGCTGCGGCAGCCCGGCGGGACCGATCTCCACCGCCCGGCCGAGGATCTCCAGCCGGTGCCCGGCCACCTTCACCGGGGTGAACGGCGGGACGACCTCGTCGTCCTGGCCGAGCGTCGAGTCCAGCCAGCGCAGCCGGGCCAACCTTGCGGGCTCCCCGGCACCGTGGTCGGTGACGGACTCCGGTCCGACGGTGATCCGCAGCGGCAGCACCCGCTCCGCGGTGCCGTGTGCGCGTACGGCGATCTCACCCTCGTACGTGCCGGGTTCGGCGGCCTGTGGGATGTCCAGGCCGAACCAGAGCGCGTGGACGCGCCCCGCGCGGACATCGATCCGGTTCTCGAACGGCTCCCCGCGTGCGTCGGTGCCGCCCGCGCTGAGAGACCGGACGGAGAACGGCAGCCCGCGGACCTCGGTGCGGACCTCCGTCAGCGCCCGTACCGCGTACACCCCGGCCTGCAGCACATAGAATTCGCCGAGCGCCGCCGCACCCGCGAACGGGGCGAACGGCACGGCTCCGGCCCAGCGGGCGGGCAGCCGGTCGTAGCGGCCCAGTGGACGGTGGCGGTCCTCGCCGAACAGCAGGAAGGGCTCGTCCGGGCGGTCCGCGGTCAGCGCCGCGCACTCATCAGCGGTGGCCGCGAAGCCCAGCGGGGCGAAGGAGTCGACGGCGCTCGCGGCCTCGTACCGGAACGCCTCCGCGCGCGGCAGCCTCGCCCAGACGTCGTCGTCCGGCCGGCGCAGACCGCAGCGGTGCACCCAGCCGGGGTCGGCGGTCGATGCCGGATTCCGGTAGGCGGCCTGCGGATAGTACGGCCGGCCCATGTGCGCGTACGGCAGATAGTGCACGGCATAGTCGCCCGGACCTTCCACCGGCTCGAAGGCGATCCGGCCGCGCTCGGGGGTCACCTCGATCCGCACCGTGTTCCGGACCCGCCGGCCGGACGGCGCGAGGACCATGACGTCCACCGCCTCGGGGTCCGGGTCCCTGCGCCGCCACGGCAGTTCGGCCCCGAACACGGGGCCGCCCGAGGGCGCGCGTACCAGGATCCGGTGGTTGCCGTACACATCGCTGTCCCATGAACCGAGCCCGCACTCCAGCTCGGGATGACCCTGCTCACCCATGCCGCACTCCCTCAAGGGCGCTGTTTATTAGGTAAGTTGCTCAATCGCCATGGGCCACCATGGAGAGCCGTCGATCATGCTGTCAAGGGAGACGTCATGGACCGGGGTGGGGACGCCTCGCTGCTGCGTCGGCTGAACACGGCCGCCGCGCTGCGGGTGCTGCGGGAACGTGACGACGTCACCGTGCCGGAACTCGCCGGGCTGATCGGCGTGTCCCGGCCGACCGCCCAGGACCTGACGGCGCAGCTGCTGCGTGAGGGCAGGCTGGTGGAGCTCGGGGCCAACAGTGGCGCAGTGGGGCGCCCGGCCCGCCGGTTCCGGTTCCGCGCCGAGGCCGGACATGTCATCGGCGTGGACATCGGGGCGCACAAGGTGCTGGTCCACGCCGTTGACCTGCTCGGCCGCACGGTCGCCGCGGAACGGGTCGCCGTCACCCCCGCCATGACCGCCCGAAGACGGCTGAAGGCCGTCCGGGAAGCGATCGAGGCGTGTCTGTCCAAGCCGGAGACCGCCGAGGTGCGGCCACTGGCCACCGGAATCGGTACCAGCGGCATGGTGGATCTCGCCGGCCGGGTGGTGCGGAGCACCGCGCTGCCCGGCTGGACCGGACTCGACCTGGGGCGCGAGCTCGCCGACCGCGCCCCTGAGCCGGTGCTGGTGGGCAACGACATCCAGCTGGCGACGCTCGCCGAATGCGCCGGCGGGGTGGCCGTCGGCGTACGGGACGCCATCTACCTGTACGTCGGCAACCGGCCCGGCATCGGCCTCTGGCTGCACGGCCGGCTCCACCGGGGTCACGGCGGCGCCGCGGGCGAACTGCTGCCCCCCGATGGCTGGTCGGCGGCCTACCGACGGCTTCTGGACTGGGCCGCCGGGCACCAGGGCGCCGAGCTGCCCACCCGGGACAGCGCTGCCCGCGCCGTGGTCGAGGCCGCGGCGGCCGGGGACGGCGGCGCACGGTACGCCCTGCGCGCCTTCGCCGAGTCGCTCGCCGCGTGCCTCGCGCCCCACGTCGCCGCGCTCGACCCGGAACTGGTGGTGCTCGGCGGCGGCATCTCCCGGGCCGGCGCGCTGCTCGGCGAGCCGTTCGCCGCGGCACTCGCCGCCCACTGCCCGAACGCACCATCCGTGCGGAACTCTGCACTCGGTGAGGAATCAACAGCAATCGGGGCAGCCCGGCTGGCATTGGAGCACACCGATCACGCCGTGCAGAAAAGTCCAACTTCACAGGACTGATTGGCTGTTGACGTACCGGTTCGACGCTTCGATGATGTGGCCACTCTTTTCAGAAAGTTGGTTTCTAAATTCGTCGTTCCGTCAGGCCAGGGAGTACGTGTGACATCCCCTGCAACAACGCGCAGCCCCCGGGCCGCGTCCCCAACCGAGCCCAGGTCCGAGACGGGCCGGCCACCGCTGCGACGGATACCCCTGCGGGTCCGGCTGCGCAACAACTGGGTGATGCTCGCCCTGATGGCCCCGGGCCTGCTCTACTTCGCCGTCTTCTTCTACGTGCCGATGCTCGGCAACATCGTCGCCTTCCAGGACTACCAGCCGTTCCTCGGCTTCAAGGACAGCCCCCTGGTGGGCCTCGCCAACTTCCAGGAGCTCTTCGCGGACCCGGCGTTCTGGGAGTCCGTACGCAACACCCTGGCCTTCGCCGCACTGCAACTGATCTTCTTCTTCCCCGCCCCGCTGGCCCTCGCGCTCCTCATCAACAGCCTGGTCAGCAGCCGCGTCAAGAGGTTCGTGCAGAGCGTCGTCTATCTCCCGCACTTCATCTCCTGGGTGCTGGTCGTCGCCCTCTTCCAGCAGGTGCTCGGCGGCGCGGGACTCATCAGCAACTTCCTCAGCGACCACGGACTTTCGCCCCTTGATGTGATGACCGACCCGGGCACCTTCCCGATCCTGATCACCGCACAGGTGATCTGGAAGGACATCGGCTGGGGCATGATCATCTATCTGGCGGCGCTCGCCAGTGTCGACCAGAGCCTGTACGAATCGGCGGCCGTGGACGGCGCCGGACCCTGGCGGCGCATGTGGCATGTCACACTGCCGGCCGTCCGCGGGGTCACGATCATGCTGCTCGTGCTGCGCCTCGGCGACGTACTGTCCGTCGGTTTCGAACAGTTCTTGCTGCTGCGCGACGCGGTGGGCGCCCGGGCCGCCGAGGTCCTCGACACCTACGTCTACTACCACGGCGTGGTCTACGGCGACTGGGGCATCGGCGCCGCCGCCGGCCTGGTCAAGGGCGTGGTCGGCGCACTGATGATCTGGGGCGCCAACCGGCTCGCCCACGCATTCGGAGAGCAAGGGGTGTACAGCAAATGAGCATCGGACTGCCCCTGTCGAAGCCCCGGCCCGCCGACCGCCGGGCCGCCTGGGAAGAGCCGCCCACCCGGCTGGGCTCGGCCGCCAAGGCCGTCGTCATCACCGTCATCGTGGCCGTGATGACGCTGCCGTTCCTGGTCGTGCTCTCCACCAGCCTCGCCTCCCGCAAGGAGGTCACGGCCGCCGGCGGATACGTTCTCTTCCCGACCGAGCCGACCCTGCAGGCCTACCGCACGATCCTCTCGGGCGGACTGGTCACCCGTGCCGTCACCGTCAGCGTCCTGGTCACCGTGGTCGGCACGGCCCTCTCCCTGCTGACGACCATCGCGCTGGCCTACGCGCTGAGCAAGCGCGGTGTGCCCGGCAGCAAACCCGTCCTGCTGCTCGTCCTGTTCACTCTGCTCTTCGCCCCCGGCATGATCCCGATGTACGTGCTGGTCAAGGAGCTCGGGCTGCTCGACTCGTACTGGGCGCTGATCCTGCCGGGCCTGGTCAACGCCTTCAACCTGGTGGTGATGCGGGCGTTCTTCATGAACATCCCCGACGAGCTTTACCAGGCCGCCCGGATCGACGGTGCGGGCGACTGGCGGATCCTCACCCGGATCGTGCTGCCCCTCTCGAAGGGCGTCATCGCCGTCGTCGGGCTCTTCTACGCGGTGACGTACTGGAACGCGTTCTTCAACGCGATGCTGTACCTCAACGACTCCGGGAAGTGGCCGATCCAGCTACTGCTGCGGACCTATGTGGTGCAGAACAAGCAGATGGCGGCCGACCAGCTCGGCGTGAGCCATCTGCCGCCCCAGCAGTCGATCTCCATGGCGGTCGTCATGCTCGCGCTGATCCCGATCCTGCTGGTCTACCCGTTCCTGCAGAAGTACTTCACGAAGGGCGTGCTCACCGGCGCCATCAAGGGCTGAGCCACGCCCGCTCATCCGTCCCCCTCTCATCCCGTTGCGGAGATTCCCCATGACCGGTATGTCCCGACGCACCTTCTTGAGCCTGAGCACCGCCGTCGCGGCGGGCACGGCCACCACCTTCCTCACCGGCTGCGGCTCGTCCACGACAGGCAAGGGCGAGGCCGCATCGGCCAAAGTGAAGCTTCCGTCGTACATCCCCTTCACCAAGATCAAGCCCGACCTGGCGCCCAGCAGCAAGGGCCTGTCCGCGGGCTTCCTCTCCTACCCCAAGGAGCTCGTCCGGAGCGTCGCGAAGACCCCCGGCGACGGCTCCGAGGTCACACTGCTCACCGAGATCTGGGTGCAGCCGCCGCTGCCCAAGGGCAGCAACGACCACTGGCAGAAGGTCAACAAGGAGCTCGGCATCGACCTCACCGCCATCCTGGGCACCGACCCCGGCTACGAGGAGAAGTTCCCCGCCATCATCGCGGGCGGCGATCTGCCCGACCTGATGTGGATACCGCCGAACCAGGGCCTTCAACACATCGCCCAATTGCTGGAGGGCGAATGCGCCGACATCACGGAGTACGTCTCCGGGGACGCGGTCAAGGACTATCCGAACCTCGCCGCGATGACGCCCGCGCACTGGAAGACCGCGGTCGTCAACGGAAAGATCTGGGGCGCGCCGAGCCCGTATCCGGCCCTGGGACAGGTGTACGGCGGCAACCCGAGGATCTGGGACAAGGCGGACGGATTCTCCGCGAGGAGCACCGATGAGTTCCTCGCCAAGTGCAAGGAGGTCACCGGCGGAAAGGTGTGGGCGCTCGAGCCGATCTACTCGAACGCCGTCAGCGTGCTGAGCCAGTGTTACGGAGCCCCCAACAAATGGGCCCGGGAGAAGGACGGATCGGTCACCTTCTGGATGGAGTCGGACGAGTACGCGGAGGCCCTGAACTTCGTCCAGAAGCTGAAGAAGGCCGGCGTCTTCTACCCCGGCGACCCGAAGATGGCCGACGCCTATCTGAAGATGGCCCAGGGGTCCATCGGCGCGGTCGTCTACGCCAACCCGTCGGGCGCCCGCAAGGACACGCGCACCAACGACCCCTCCCTGGCAGCCGAGATCCTCATCCCCTTCGACGCGGACGGCCACAAGGCCAACGCCCACTACCACGCGTTCGGCACCATCGGGTACACCGCGATCAAGAAGGGCAGCGAGAAGCGTGTCCGCATGCTGCTCGACGTGCTCAACTACCTCGCGGCGCCGTTCGGCTCGAAGGAGCGCGAGTTCCTTGAATTCGGCGAGGAGGGAGCCGACTTCACCTACGACAAGCAGGGCTTCCCGCAGCGCACCAAGAAGGGCAAACAGCAGGTCGAGGGGTTGTTCAGCGGCTTGACCACGGCGACGACATCGCCCTTCGTGCTCGCTCCCTCGCTCTTCCCGGGCACACATGGCGCCGACGACGTCCGCGACATCTACGCAGTCGAGCAGAAATTGATCGAGACCGCCATTCCGAACGCGGCCGTCGGCCACTACTCCGACGCCTACACCCAGTACTACGGCCGTATGTCGACCGAGGCCAACGACCTCATCAACGACATCGTGGCCGGGCGCAAGAGGATGAGCGAGTGGAAGCCCTTCTGGTCGGAATGGGGCCCCAGGGGCCTGGACCAGATGAAGAAGCAGTACCAGAAGTCCCTCGACCAGAATCCCTGACGGCCCCGGAAGGCGGGGCGCAGCACAACGCAGCCGACGGCCCGCGGCAGGCAGGGCCCGGCACAACGCAGCCGACGGCCCGCGGCAGGCAGGGCCCGGCACAACGCGGCCGACGGCCCCGGAAGGCGGGGCCCGGCGCAACGCGGCCGACGGTCCGCGGAACGACGGTTGCCGGGCCGCCGCCCCGCCTGGGAATCAACCTGGACGCCGGGACGGCGGTGGTCCGGCGGAAACCGGAATCCCGAGGCCGGACCGGGCCGGGCCGGACCAGGCCGGACCAGACCGGACCAGACCGGACCGGGCCGGACCAAACCGGACCAGGCCGGGCCGGGCCGGGCCGCCTCGGCGCCCGTCCGCGCTCAGTTCCCGGACGGCTTGGGCCGGGTCGCGACGACGACGGTCGCGTACAGCTCGTCGCAGGTGACGACGCTCGGGATCAGGCCGCTGCGGGCGATGGTCTCCTCGGCCCGGGCCGCCTGCCGTTCGCTCGTCTCGACCAGCAGATGCCCGCCCGGTGCCAGCCACCGCGGGGCCTCGGCGGTGACCCGCCGCAGGACGTCGAGGCCGTCCCTCCCCCCGTCGAGTGCGACGCGCGGTTCGTGGATGCGGGCTTCCGGGGGCAGCAGTTCGACGTCCTCCGTCGGCACGTACGGCACATTGGCGAGCAGTATCTCCACCCGGCCGCGCAACGATCCGGGGAGCGGCTCGAAGAGGTCGCCCTCGTACACCCGGCCGGTGTCGGCGATGTTGCGGCGGGCGCACCGTACGGCCGCGGGTTCGACGTCGGTGGCGTGCAGTTCGATGCGGTCCAGCGTCGCGGCGAGCGCGGTGCCGAGTGCGCCCGAGCCGCAGCAGAGGTCGACGACGACCGCCCCGGATCCGGCGAGGGCGGCGGCCTGCCGGACCAGGAACTCGGTGCGGCGACGGGGTACGAAGACGCCGGGGTCCACAGTGATCCGGAGACCGCTGAACTCGGCCCAGCCGAGGACGTGTTCCAGGGGCAGGCCGGCGGCCCGCCGTTGGACCATGGCGGCGAGCTCGGCGGGATCGGTGGCCGTGGAGACGATAAGCTCCGCTTCGTCCTCGGCGAATACGCAGCCGGCGGCGCGGAGTGTGGTGACGATGGTGGAAACGGTGAGCGGTGAAACGGGAACCGACATGAAGCGGAGCCTTTCGGGAAAGCCGATGGGCGCTCCGCGGTCGACTATGTCGGGTCGACCACGCAATCATGTGGGGTGAGCACCCAGCCTGATACAGCGGTAATGGGTCTCACCTCCTTGGTCGGTCCCCCGGGTGGGGATGCGTCACATTACCTCAGTCGCGGCGTCGGGCGGTGCCCTCCGGCCGAGAAGGCTCGCGGCGTACGCGACAGCCCACAGCGCGGC
>NZ_JBHVFF010000193.1:0-16527 GCF_042801895.1 Streptomyces sp. NPDC057543
GCCCTCAGGAGAAATCCTGAGGGCCCCTGGCTTTTGCGTCGACGGCGGTCTTGACGGGCCGTGGAGCAAAAGTGGGCCGGGGCCGGGCGGCCAGGGCGAGCGCCCGGCTCGAGTCGGCGAGCCGGAATCCACGGTGACGCTTCGCGGGTGCCTGCGGCCCCGTGACGGGGGCGGCCGACCTGCGCGGCTTCACCCACCTGTTCGGGCCGGAGCCCGAGTTGTCGTCCGTGCACGCAGAGGCCCGCCCGGGTCAGGCCGACGCCTTGACGGCCGAGCCCGTCCGGGCCCGCTCCTGCACGACGCGGCGGCGCCGGGTCGGCATCCCGAGCGTCGGGTTGGCGACGCTCCAGGCCGCGCCTTTGCAGACCAGCTCCTTGTAGACGGCGGCGAGCCGCCCGGTCAGGGCCGCCCGAACGGCGCGGTCGTCGGCGGTGACGTACTGGATCACGCCTTCCCTGCGGCCCAGTGAGATGCACTGGTTGAAGTAGCGGAGCGGCGCGTTCGGGAGCTTCCCGCCGGTCAGGCGTGCCGCGATGGCGTCGGCGGCCTGCCACGCGGTGGGGGTGCCCGAGGCGCACGACATCCGCAGCGGCTTGTCGCCGGGGCCCATCACCATGGCCGCGTCGCCGATGGCGTACACGTCCGGGTGCGAGACCGAGCGCATGGTCCCGTCGACCACGATCCGGCCCGTGTCGGTGACCTCCAGAGAGGTGGCCTTCGCGATCGGGTGGACCGCGAAGCCGGTGGTCCACACGGTGACCGCGGCCGGGACGGACTTGCCGTCGGCGGTGGCGACGCGGTCGGCCTCCACGCCGGTGACGGCGGTGTGCTCGTGCACGGTGATGCCGAGCCTGTCGAAGACCTTCCGCAGGTGCCGGCGGCCCTTGGGCGCGAGCCAGTCGCCGAGCCCGCCGCGGGCGGCGAGAGCGACGTCGAGGTCCGGGCGGGACTCGGCGATCTCGGTCGCGGTCTCCAGGCCGGTGAGGCCGCCGCCGACGACGACCACGGGCTGTCCGGCGTCCAGGCCGGCCAGGCGCTCGCGCAGCCGGAGCGCTCCGGGGCGGCCGGCGATCTCGTGGGCGTGCTCGGCGGTGCCGGGGACGCCTCGGGTGTGCCAGCCGCTGCCGAGGGCGTACACGAGGCTGTCGTACTCCAGCTCCTCGGCGCCGTTCGGGTCGATGACGGCGACGGTCCTGCGGTCGACGTCGACGCCGGTGACCTTGGCGAGCTTCAGTTCGACGCCGGTGCCTGCGAACATCTCGCTGAAGGGCCGGGGTTTGAGGTCCTGGCCGACCGCCAGCTGGTGCATCCGGACGCGCTCGACGAAGTCGGGCTCGGCGTTGACGAGGGTGATGGCGACGTCCTCGCGGCGCAGTCGCTTGGCGAGGCGCCCGGCGGCGATGGCTCCGGTGTATCCGGCTCCGATGACGATGACGCGGTGCTGCATTTCCTGGCTCCTGTCTCGCGCGGTTTCGCCACTTGAACCGGGCAGCCCGCCGTTTCCTGACAGGAACGGGATGTGAAGCACCTCACAGCGGGCTCAGAAGGCGTGGAACAGAGGTTCCCCGTGGTCGGTGGCCGCCCACCGCTGGGTCGCGCGTTCGAGCTTGTCGGGGTTGACCTGGTTGCGGAACGCGGCGATGCCCTCGGCGGTGACCTCCAGGCACATGATGCCGATGACCCGGCCGTCGAGGACCGCCACGACGGCGGGGGCGCCGTTGGCGGTCGTGGCGTAGACCTCGGGGGAGCCGCCGGCGATGGCGCGCTTGGCCTTGCCGGGTTTGAACAGGCCTCGCATGAACTTCGCGACCGCGAGGGCGCCCTCGAACGCCTTGGCACGGGCCGGGACCTTCCCGCCGCCGTCGCCGATCGAGATGGCGTCTTCGGTGAGCAGTCGCACGAGCGGCTCGGTCCGGCCGCTGGTGGCGGCCGCGAGGAACTCCTCGATGATCCGCCGGGCGGCGGCCTCGTCGATCTCGGCGCGGGCCTTGCCGTCCGCGACGTGCCTCTTGGCGCGGTGGAAGATCTGCTGGCTGGCGGCCTCGGTGATGTCGAGGATCTCCGCGATCTTCCGGTGCGGGTAGTCGAAGGCCTCCCGCAGCACATACACCACCCGCTCGTTGGGTGAGAGGCGCTCCATGAGGGCGAGGACCGCGTACGAGACCGATTCGCGCTGCTCGGCGGTGTCGGCCGGGCCGAGCATCGGGTCCCCGGCGAGCAGCGGCTCGGGCAGCCATTGGCCCACATAGGTCTCGCGCCGGGCGCGGGCCGAGGTGAGCTGGTTGAGGCACAGGTTGGTGAGGACCTTCGTCAGCCAGGCCTCGGGGACCTCGATGCGGTCGATGTCGGCGGCCTGCCAGCGCAGGAACGTCTCCTGCACGGCGTCCTCGGCGTCGCTCGCGGAGCCGAGGAGGCGGTAGGCGATGGCCTCCAGGCGGGGCATGGAGGCCTCGAACCGGTCCATGTGGTTCACGGTCAGAGCCATGGCCCGGATCCTAGCTCTCACGGCGCGCGACGGGCCCTGGGCTGCGTCCTGCGGCCCTGCGCCACTCGGCCGATGCTGTTCGACCTGCCGGAGGCGGTGGATCGCGGTGACCGGATCGAACGCTTCATTTTTCGTGTCTACGGGACAAGGCGCGCTCGCGGTATTGAGCGGCGTACAGCAGCCGAGTACCGCAACCCGGCAACCGCCCCTGTCCGCTACCGTCTCTCCGGGGTCTCGTAGTGGCCGGAATGGCCGTCGCCGACCGATCCGGCCAGAGCCACGGATCAGAAGGTTGCAGGTTCGAATCCTGCCGAGTGCACAGTGGAAAGAGGCCCTTCGAATCCGCCGTTGTCCGGGGGCCTCTTGGCTTTCCCTTCGCAGGAATCGGAATTCGGGAGTTCACGCATGGGGTGCATGGGGTGGCAGTGCACCGGGCTGCGGTGGCCGGATGCGCAGGGGGTGCCCGTGCTGGGGTGGCGGCGGGGCGGGGTCGTGCGGGAGAGTGCGCCGGCGTACGGGACGGAGCTCGGGTTCCGGGCCGCGGGGTGGCGGCACTGTGTCGGGGCGCGCGGGAACGTATGTCCGCTGGGGGCCGTGGTGGCGGGGCGGAGCACGGGGGCGCGGTGTCCGGAGTGTGCGCGGCTGGACCGGGCGCATTCGGTGGCCGCCGACACGATCGCCGACGACCCCCGGACGTACCGCGTGTATCTCGCTTGGTTCGGGCCGGGGATGGTGAAGGTCGGGATCACCGCCGAGGAGCGGGAGGCGGCGCGGCTGCGGGAGCAGGGGGCCGTGGTGTTCAGCTGGCTGGGACGGGGGCCGTTGATGGCGGCGCGGCGGACCGAGGAACTGCTGCGCTCCGCGCTCGGGGTGCCGGACCGGATTCCGTACGCCAGGAAGCGGGCCGTGCGCGCGGCGCTGCCGGGGGCGGCGGAGCGGCGCGCCGAGGTGGCGGAGCTCTACGCGCGGGCTGCGGCACTGGAGGGGACCGGGTGGCCGGAGTCGTTGGAGCGGTTGCCGTTCGAGGCGGTCGATCACGCCGGGGTGTTCGGGCTGGACGGCGCGGTCGAGGTGGCGTGGGCGGTCACCGAGTTGGTGGACGGGGGTGTGGTCGCGGGGCGGCTGGTGGCGGCGGCCGGGCCCGATCTGCATCTGGAGACGGTGACGCACGGGGTCGTGGTGCTGGACACCCGGCTGATGACCGGCTGGGAACTGTCGGGCGCCGACGCGCGGGCCGGGGTGGGCGTGCCGGTGGCCGACATCGGGGGCGGCGGTGTGCAGGGCGGGCTGTTCTGAGATCGTCGGGGCCGGATGGTCGCAATCGTCGGGACGGACGTGGGAATCGTCGGGGCCGGGCGGTGAAAGGGGCGCGTGATGAGTGGTGACGCAGACGACGTCATGCGGTTCCGGGAACGGCTGGGGCTGCCCGGGATCATCGATGTCCATACGCACTTCATGCCGGATCGGGTGCTGCGCAAGGTCTGGGCGTACTTCGACTCCGCGGGGCCGCTGACCGGGATGGAGTGGCCGATCGAGTACCGGCACGACGAGGACGAACGCCTCGCGCTGCTGCGCTCGTTCGGTGTGCTCCGGTTCACCTCGATGCTCTACCCGCACAAGGCGGGGATGGCGGCCTGGCTGAACGGCTGGGCGGCCGACTTCGCTCACCGGGTGCCCAACTGCCTGCACACCGCGACGTTCTTCCCGGAGGAGGGCGTGGAGCGGTACGTGCGCGAGGCCGTGGAGGCGGGGGCTCGGGTCTTCAAGTCGCACGTCCAGGTGGGCGCGTACGACGCCAACGACCCGCTGCTGGAGCCGGTGTGGGGGCTGCTCGCGGAGGCCGGGGTGCCGGTGGTGATGCACTGCGGCTCGGGGCCGGCGCCCGGCAAGCACACGGGGCCCGAACCGGTCGGCCGACTGCTCGCCCGGCATCCGCGGCTGCGGCTGATCGTGGCGCACATGGGGATGCCGGAGTACGCGGAGTTCCTGGCGCTGGCGGAGGCGTACCCGGAGGTACGGCTCGATACGACGATGGCCTTCACGGACTTCACGGAGGACTTCATGCCGTTCCCGGTGGCCGAGCGGGGGCGGCTCGCGGCGCTCGGGGACCGGATTCTGCTGGGCACGGACTTTCCGAACATCCCGTATCCGTACGTTCATCAGCTGCATGCCCTGGAGCGGCTGGAGTTGGGGGACGACTGGCTGCGGGCGGTCTGTCACGGCAACGCGAGTGTGTTGTTCGACGTGAGCTGAAGGGGACTGGGGGGCGCCGACAGGTGGTGGAGGGCGGTGCAGGGCCGTTTTCTCAGGGAATTCACAGAATTGGGAAAGAGCCCTCTCAGAGGAGCCTCACAGGGTGGGGTCATGACGACGACCTTGCCCCAGGGGCGTACCGAACTGCTGAGGGCGGACCGCACCCCCGTCCGCGTGCTCGTGGTGGACGACGAGGCTCCGCTCGCCGAGCTGCTCTCCATGGCGCTGCGTTACGAGGGCTGGGAGGTGCGCAGCGCCGGGGACGGTGCCGCTGCCGTGCGCATGGCGCGCGACTTCCGGCCCGACGCGGTGATCCTCGATGTGATGCTGCCCGACACGGACGGGTTCGCCGTCCTCGGCAGACTCCGGCGGGAGCTCTCCGAGATTCCCGTGCTGTTCCTGACCGCGCGCGACGCGGTGGAGGACCGGATCGCGGGGCTCACGGCGGGCGGCGACGACTACGTGACCAAGCCGTTCAGCCTGGAGGAGGTCGTGGCGCGGCTGCGCGGGCTGATCCGGCGCTCCGGTACGGCGGCCGTACGCAGCGAGTCGACGCTCGTCGTCGGCGATCTGACGCTGGACGAGGACAGCCACGAGGTCAGCCGGGGCGGTACGTCCATCCACCTCACCGCGACCGAGTTCGAGCTGCTGCGCTTCCTGATGCGCAATCCGCGGCGGGTGCTGAGCAAGGCGCAGATCCTCGACCGGGTGTGGAACTACGACTTCGGCGGGCAGGCGAACGTCGTCGAGCTGTACATCTCGTATCTGCGCAAGAAGATCGACGCCGGACGGTCGCCGATGATCCACACCCGGCGCGGGGCGGGGTATCTCATCAAGCCTGGTGAATAGACCGGTGAGTAGACCGGTGGGCAGGCGCATGTACCGGTGGCGGGGGCCGTGGACGCTGCGGACCCGGCTCGTGGTCTCGGCGGTGACGCTGATCGCCGTGGTGGCCGCGGTCATCGGTTCGGTCACCACCATCGCTTTCCGCAGCTACATGTACGGCAAGCTCGACGACCAGCTGGACACCATCGCCATGCGGGCCGCGAAGCCGCCCGGTGGCGGGGGGCCGATGTCCGGCGGTGCGCTGCCCGACGGCGATCCGCTGGCCTTCGTCGACGGGCGCGGGCTGCCCGTCGGTGCCTTCGGGGCCGTTCTGGTGGACGGTTCGGTCACCGAGTCGCGGGTGGTCCCGGAACCCCCGGCCACGCCGGGATCGGGGGCCGAGGAGAGCGGGCACCCGATGACCGGAGCCCAGCAGAAGGCCCTGGCCGCGGCGGACACGCCTGCGGATGGCGGGGCGCGAAGCATCGATCTGCCCGGGCTCGGCGCCAACCGGGTGGAGGCGGTCGCGGGGCCGCAGGGGACGACGATCCTCGTCGGCATCCCCGCCGCCGAGGTGCACGGCGCCCTCACCACCCTGATCCTCGTCGAGGTCTGTGTCACCGGCGCCGGTCTGATCGCGGCCGGGATCGCGGGCGCCGCCATGGTCGGTGTCGCGCTGCGTCCGCTGCGCCGGGTCGCCGCGACCGCGACCCGGGTCTCCGAACTCCCGCTGCACAGCGGCGAGGTGGCCCTCCTGGAGCGGGTCCCGGACGCGGAGGCCGATCCGCGGACCGAGGTCGGGCAGGTGGGCGCGGCCCTCAACCGGATGCTGGGCCACGTCGGTTCGGCGCTGGAGGTGCGCCAGGAGAGCGAGATGCGGGTGCGTCAGTTCGTCGCGGACGCCAGCCATGAGCTGCGCACCCCGCTGGCCTCGATCCGCGGATACGCCGAACTGACCCGGCGCGGCCGCGAGGAGACCGGTCCCGACACCCGGCACGCGCTGGGGCGGATCGAGTCCGAGGCGGAGCGGATGACGGGCATGGTGGAGGATCTGCTGCTGCTTGCCCGCCTGGATGCCGGGCGCCCGCTCAATCACGAGAGCACCGATCTCTCGCCGGTCGTCGTCGACGCGGTGAGCGATACCCGCGCCGCCGGGCGGGGGGAGCACCACTGGCGCCTCGAACTGCCGGACGAGCCCGCGACCGTGCACGGTGATCCGACCCGGCTCCATCAGGTGCTGGTCAATCTGCTGGCGAACGCCCGTACGCACACCCCGCCCGGCACCACCGTCACCGTGCGGGTGCGTGCCGGGGCCGGCCGACCGTGGGTGACGCTGGAGGTCCGGGACGACGGGCCCGGTATTCCGCCCGAACTGCTGCCGCACGTCTTCGAACGGTTCGCGCGCGGCGATGCCTCGCGCTCCCGCCACGCGGGCTCCACCGGGCTCGGACTCGCCATCGTGCAGGCCGTCGTCGCCGCGCACGGCGGCCGGGTGGAGGTGTCGTCGGTCCCGGGGCGTACGGTGTTCGCCGTCCAGCTGCCCGCGGCGTCCGTCGACCCGGCGCACTCACAGCAGGGGGACAGGCTCAGCACATCGGCGTGACAGCGGGGCCGGTGAGTGTCGACGGCATGCGAACCGACACTCCTTGGAGCGCCCTGCCGGCCCGGGACCATCTCCTCGCCGGAGCGGTCGATGCGGCAGGTGCACCCGTACTCGATGTGGTGGTACCCGTCTACAACGAGGAGCAGGACCTCGAACCGTGTGTGCTGCGCCTGCACGACCATCTGGCGCGCACCTTCCCGTACGCCTTCCGGATCACCGTCGCGGACAACGCGAGCACCGACCGGACACCGCAGGTGGCGGCCCGGCTGGCGGCGGCGCTGCCCCGGGTGCGGTCGTACCGGCTGGAGGAGAAGGGCCGCGGGCGTGCGCTGCGTACCGTCTGGTCGCACTCGGACGCGCCGGTCCTGGCATACATGGACGTCGATCTCTCCACCGACCTCAACGCGCTGCTGCCGCTGGTCGCTCCGCTGATCTCGGGCCACTCGGACCTGGCGATCGGCTCGCGGCTGGCCCGTAGCTCGCGGGTGGTGCGCGGATCGAAGCGGGAGTTCATCTCACGCGCCTACAACCTCATTCTCCGCTCGTCGCTGGCCGCCCGGTTCAGCGATGCGCAGTGCGGGTTCAAGGCCATCCGGCGGGACGTCGCGCAGCGGCTGCTGCCGATGGTGGAGGACACCGGGTGGTTCTTCGACACCGAGATGCTGGTGCTCGCCGAGCGTGCCGGGCTGCGCATCCACGAGGTGCCGGTCGACTGGGTCGACGACCCGGACTCCACCGTTCACATCGTGCGGACGGCGACCGAGGACCTGAAAGGCGTGTGGCGGGTGGGGCGGGCGCTGGCGGTCGGCGCACTGCCGCTGGACCGGCTGGCCCGGCCCTTCGGGGACGATCCGCGCGACCGCGCGCTGAGCGGGGTGCCGGGCGGCCTGGCCCGGCAGCTCGTCGGGTTCTGCGTCGTCGGCGCACTCTCCACGCTCTTCTATCTCGCCCTGTACTCGCTCTTCCGGCTGGGCGTCGGCCCGCAGATCGCCAACGGTGGCGCGCTGCTGGTGTCGGCCGTCGCCAATACGGCGGCCAACCGGAGGCTCACCTTCGGCGTACGCGGCCGGGGCGGGGCCGTACGCCACCAGGCGCAGGGCCTGGTCGTCTTCGCCATTGGTCTCGCGCTGACCAGTGGCTCACTGGCCGCGCTGGGAGCGGCGTCCAGGACGCCGTCGCACGGCACGGAACTCGCCGTGCTGATCGCGGCCAACCTCGCGGCGACGGTGCTGCGATTCCTGCTCTTCCGCGCCTGGGTCTTCCCGGAGCGGGCCGCCACGGAGGCCCGCCCGGCCGGGCGCGGCGACGACACTCACCACGAACTGAGGAACGTCCGATGACCACGCTGCCCCCCGACCGCCTTCCGGCCCCGCCGGACGCGCCGCCGCCACCGGTTGCCGGGACCGGCCACGCACGGCCGAACAAACCCTTCGCGCACCGCATATGGCGGGGTAGGCCCGAGGACCCGAGCTGGGCGCGGCCCGCCTTCCTCGCCATGCTGCTGGTCATCGGGCTCGCGTACGTGTGGAACCTCAGTGCCTCCGGGTACGCCAACTCCTTCTACTCCGCAGCCGTTCAGGCGGGCAGCCGGAGCTGGAAGGCCTTCTTCTTCGGCTCCTTGGACGCCGCGAACGCGATCACGGTCGACAAGCCCCCGGCCGCGCTCTGGCCGATGGCCCTGTCGGTGCGTGTCTTCGGCCTCGGCTCGTGGTCGATCCTGGTTCCGCAGGTGCTGATGGGGGTGGCCACGGCCGGGGTGCTGTACGCGGCCGTGCGCCGCCGTTTCAACGCGGCCGCCGGGCTGATCGCGATGGCGGTGTTCGCGCTCACGCCCGTCGCCGCGCTGATGTTCCGCTTCAACAACCCGGACGCGCTGCTGGCGTTGCTGATGACCGTCACCGTCTACTGCGTGCTGCGCGCGATGGAGAACGGCCGGACCAAGTGGCTGGTGTGGGCGGGCGTCGCCGTCGGGATCGCGTTCCTGTCGAAGACCCTGCAGGCCTTTCTGATCCTGCCACCGCTGGCCGTTCTGTACGCGGTGTTCGCGCCGGTATCCGTACGCAAACGGTTCGGTCAACTCGGCCTCTCCGCGCTCGCGATGGCCGTCGCGGGCGGCTGGTGGGTGGCGATCGTCGAATTGTGGCCCGCCTCGTCGCGTCCGTACATCGGCGGCTCGCAGAACAACTCCTTCCTGGAGCTGACCTTCGGCTACAACGGGCTCGGCCGGATCAATGGTGACGAGACCGGCAGCGTCGGAGGAGGCGGTGGCGGTGGCCCGTCCGGCGGTCAGTGGGGCGAGACCGGCATAGGCCGGATGTTCGGCTCCGAGGTCGGCGGCCAGATCTCCTGGCTGCTGCCGGCCGCGCTGATCCTGCTCGTCGCGGGTGTCTGGCTGACCTGGCGGGCCCGGCGCACGGACACGGCCCGTGCGGCGTTCCTCGCGTGGGGCGGCTCGCTGCTGATGACGGTCGTCGTCTTCAGCTTCATGGCCGGCATCTTCCACCAGTACTACACGGTCGCCCTGGCGCCGTATCTCGCGGCGCTCGTCGGCATGGGCGCCACGGTCCTGTGGGAGGAACGGGCCCGGTGGTGGGCGCGCGGGGCGCTCGCCGTCGCGGTCGCGGTGACGGCGCTCTGGTCGTACGTCCTGCTGGGGCGTACCCAGGACTACCTGCCGTGGCTGCGCTGGGCCGTCCTCATCGGGGGTCTGGCGGGCGCGGCGGCGCTGCTGCTCGCCGCGGGTCTCGGGCGCCGGCTGTCGCTCGCGGCCGTGTTGGTGAGCTTCGTGGCGTCGCTGGCGGGGCCGACGGCGTACACCCTCGCCACGCTGAACACCGGACATCAGGGCTCGATCGTCACGGCCGGCCCGTCCGGCGCCGACTCGATGGGCGGCCGGGGCGGCGGTCCCCGTGGCGGAACGCGGCCTCCCGGGCAGGACGGTCAACAGGGCGGCGGCATGGGACAGCCCCCCACCGGCGGCCAGGGCGGCAACCGGCAGAACGGCGTGCCGCCGGGAGCCATGCCCGGCACGGCGCCGGGCAACACTCCGGGCACCGCCCCCGGCGGCACGCCCGAGGGCGGCTTCCCCGGCGGACGCAACGGTGGAGACGACGGCGGAGGCAGCGGAGGCGGCGGCCTGGGTGGCCTGCTCAACGGTTCGTCCGTCGGTACCGAGGCGAGGAAGCTCCTGGAGACGAACGCCGGGGACTACACCTGGGCCGCTGCCGCCATCGGTTCGCAGAACGCCGCGAGCTACCAACTCGCCACCGGAGAACCGGTGATGGCGATCGGCGGCTTCAACGGAAGCGACCCGTCCCCGACGCTCTCCCAATTCAAGAAGTACGTCGAGGACGGCAGGATCCACTACTTCATCGGCGGCGGAACAGGCGGAATGGGCGCAGGCGGCGCCAACAGCGGCACCGCGTCCCGGATCTCCTCCTGGGTGGAGGAGAACTTCGAGAAGGTCACGGCCGGCGGCGCCACCTTCTACGACCTGACCCGGCCGAAGGATGGCGCGTAGACGAGCGGCGCGTAGACGAGCGGTCGGGCACCGGCTCAGCGCCGCAGCAGCAGATCCGCGACAACCGGGCGGTGGTCCGAGGCGAGCGTCTCGGCCACCGCCGCGTCGCGTACCCGTACGGAATCCTTCGACACCGCCACGTAGTCGATCCGCTGCACCGGATCCTGCGCCGGGTACGTCGGCCCGCCGGGCTCGACGTCCGTCAGTTCCTTCCACAGCGGGGCGAGTTCGGGAGCGCCCGGTGCCGCGTTGAAGTCGCCGAGCAGGATCTGCCGCACCTTCTGCCGCCCCGCCCCGGCCCCCTGCGCCGCGTCCTGCGCCATGATCCGGCGGGTGTCGGCGACCTGGGCGGCCCGTACGGACGGGTCGGCGCGGTAGTCGAGATGCGTCACATACACATGCACGGGCAGCCCCTTCACCCGCAGGACCACTTCGCCGAAGCCGGGCGCGAGGGCCGGTACCGGGTTCGGGTCCTGGGTGGAGAGCCGGGTGATCTCGTGGTTCTCGGCGCTCACGATCCGGTGCCTGGACAGCACCGCGACCCCGAATTCACGCCGGGGCGCACCGGGTTCCGGCGGATCGAGGCTGTAGATCGGGGCGAACGAGACGTACATGTGCAGCCGCTCGGCCAGCTCACGCGCCAGATCGCGCCACTCGCTGCGGGTGCCCCAGTGGACATCGACCTCCTGGAGCCCGATCACATCGGCGTCCAGTGCGCGCAGTTCGGCCGTCTGCCGGTCGAGATCGAAGACGTTGTCCATGCCGGCGCCCGCATGGATGTTGTAGGTGACCACGCGCAGCGGCACCGCGGGTCCCTGCCCGGCGGCCGATGCGGGAGGTGCGAGGGCGGCCCCCGAGAGGCCCGCTGCGATGAGAGCGACCACCGTACGACGACGCAGTGACATACCACTCCAGCCTTTGTCGGATCAGCTGTCGGATCAGCGGCGAGCACGGTACCGCGCGAAAATGAGTTGTACACCGTATGCGGCGAGCTATACGGTGTATGGCTCGTGCCTGTACACCGTATAAGAACCCAGGATCAGGAGTCCGCATGACGGCGACCGCCGCCGAGCAGCACCACCTCTCGCCGCCGAGCCACCCGCAACGCTGGCTGATTCTCGGCGTCATCTGCCTCGCCCAGCTCACCGTGCTGCTCGACAACACCGTGCTCAACGTGGCGATCCCCTCCCTCACCCGGGAGCTGGACGCCTCCACCGCCGACGTGCAATGGATGATCAGCGCCTATTCGCTGGTCCAGTCGGGTCTGCTGCTCACGGCCGGCAGTTCCGCCGACCGCTACGGCCGCAAGAAGATGCTCATCGCGGGGCTCGCCCTGTTCGGCATCGGTTCGCTGGTTGCCGGACTCGCCCAGTCGTCCGCGCAGCTGATCGCCGCCCGCGCGGGCATGGGCATCGGCGGTGCGCTGCTGCTGACGACGACCCTGGCCGTCGTCGTGCAGATCTTCGACGACTCCGAGCGGGTCAAGGCGATCGGCATCTGGTCGACCGTCAGCTCGCTCGGCTTCGCCGTCGGTCCGCTGATCGGCGGCGTGATGCTCGACCACTTCTGGTGGGGCGCGATCTTCCTGATCAACATACCGGTCGCGGTCATCGGCCTGGTCGCCGTGGCCCGCCTCGTCCCGGAGTTCAAGACCTCCAGCAGTGAGCGCCCCGACCTGCTGGGCGCGCTGCTCTCCACCATCGGCATGGCGTCCGTCGTGTACGCGATCATCTCCGGTCCGGAGCACGGCTGGGCGTCGGGCCAGGTGCTGCTGACCGCCTTCGGCGGGGTCGCCGTACTGACCGGGTTCGTGCTGTGGGAGCTGCACATCCCGTACCCGATGCTGGACATGCACTTCTTCCGGAACCAGAAGTTCATCGGCGCTGTCGCGGGCGCGATCCTGGTCGCTTTCGGGATGGGCGGCTCGCTGTTCCTGCTCACTCAGCAGCTCCAGTTCGTCCTCGGCTACGGGCCGCTGGAGGCCGGCCTGCGTACGGCTCCGCTGGCGCTGAGCGTCGTCGCCCTGAACCTCACCGGACTGGGCGCCAGGCTGGTGCCCAAGCTGGGTACGCCCGTCACCATCGCGGCCGGCATGAGCCTGCTGGCCGCCGGACTCGCCGCGATCGCGCTGCTCGGCGGCAACGGCTACGGCGGCATGCTGCTCGGCCTGGTCGTGATGGGAGCGGGCATCGCGCTCGCCATGCCCGCCATGGCCAACGCGATCATGAGCGCCATTCCGCCGGAGAAGGCGGGCGTGGGCGCGGGGGTCAACGGCACGCTCGCCGAGTTCGGCAACGGGCTCGGGGTCGCCGTGCTCGGCGCGGTGCTCCACTCCCGGTTCGCGGCGCTCGTGCCGGCGGCCGTCGGGGCGGCCTCGCTGCCCGCCGCGCTGGCCTCGGCCACCGATGCCGGCGAGCGGGCGCGGATCACGGACGCCTTCACCTCGGGACTGGAGACCAGCCAGCTCGTCGGTGCGGTGGCGGTGCTGGCCGGCGGCCTGCTGGCCGCGGCGCTCCTGCGCCGTGCGGAGCGGGCGGAATCCGCCCGGGCGGCCTCGGCCGGGGCCGCGACGGCGGCATAGCATCGAGGCGGGGCGCATCGGACCGTACGAATCCGCTTCGGCCGTGCAGGTACGCAACCGGGTCGTGCGGGCAGGTACACAGCCGGTCCGTCGCGCGGAAGATACGTATCCGATCCGCCCCACCGGCAAGACGAGGAGAGTGTGACATGGTGTCCGCGGCCGACCGTGTGAAGAACCCTGCCAGGACCAGTGTGTGGCTGGAACAGCGGACACCGTCGCGCGCCCGCAAATCGGACCAGCCGGCCGGCCTCGACCGGGAGAAGATCACCGCGGCGTCGGTCCGGCTGCTGGACGCCGAGGGCCTCGCCAAGTTCTCCATGCGCCGGCTCGCCGCCGAACTGGACGTCACCGCGATGTCCCTCTACTGGTACGTGGACACCAAGGACGATCTGCTGGAGCTGGCCCTCGACTCGGTCTACCGCGAGATCGCGCCCCCTCGCGAGGACGCGCACTGGCACGACCGGCTGCGCGAACTCGCCGTCTCCTACCGTGAACTGCTGGTCCGCCATGTCTGGGCATCACCGCTCGCCGGTCACTTCCTCAACATGGGCCCGTACTCGATGCTGTTCTCGCACGCCATCCAGGACGTGATCCGGGCGACGGGGCTACCACTGCACCAGCAGACCGGCGCGCTCTCCGCGGTCTTCCAGTTCGTCTACGGATTCGGCACCATCGAGGCCCACTTCGTGCAGCGCAGCGCGGAGACGGGGCTGAGCCAGGACGAGTTCTTCCAGCAGGCGTTGGGCGCCATCCGGAGCCAGCCGCAGCTCAGCCGGATCGTCGAGGACTCGCAGGACCTGATGGACGCCCGCGGCGGCGACACGGTCGAGGAGATGCGCGACCGGGACTTCACCTTCGCCCTGGACCTGCTGATCGCGGGCATCGAAGCGATGCGGGACCGCGAGAGCCGCTGAGACCTCGCTCGTCCCTCAATACCCCCGCCCCACGTCCACGGCCGTGTCCGGCACCCGCCCCGCCGCCACCGCCTCCCAGCACGCGGCGAAGTCCGCGACGATGTCCTCGTCCGCGGTGATGCCCGCGGAGTGCGAGGTGATCACCGTACGGGGCAGCTGCCAGCACCGGTCACCGGGCGCGGCGGGCTCCTGGGGCAGTACGTCGAGCACCGCGCGCCCCACCGCACCGGCGTGCAGAGCGGCCTCCAGCGCGCCCATGTCCACCGTCGCGCCCCGGCCGACGTTGATGAACGTGGCGCCGCCCAGAGCCGTGAACCGCTCCGCCCCGAAGAACCCCGCCGTATCGGGGGTGAACGGCAGCGTGGACACCACCCACCGCGCCGAGCCGAGCGCCTCCGTGTCCTGGCCGGCCCCGACGACCCGGTCGAAGCCCGTCACCGGCGCCGTACGCGCCGCGCGTCCCACGCCCACCGTTCGGATGCCGCACCCCCGCAGGAGACCGGCGACGGCCGAACCGATGCGGCCGGTTCCGTAGATCACCACGGTCCGGCCGGCGGCGAGCTCGGAGGGGATACGGCGCCACTCGGCCCGGGAGTGCTGAGCGGCGAACTCGGCGACGGACTGGCAGTCGGCGAGCACCCAGGCCAGCACGTACTGGGCGATGCGTTCCCCCATGCGGCCCACCGTCCGGGTGAGCAGCGCCCCGGACGGCCACGGTCCGGCGGCCAGCAGGGCGTCCGTACCGGCGTTCACGCTGTGGAACCACACGAGTGGCCCGTGCCGCAGCGCGTCCGGCAGCGAGGCCCCGACCTGGATGAAGGGCTCGTCCGGCGCCGTGCGGGACGAACCCTGTTCCACGGGGCGGCCCGTGATCCGCTCCAGTTCGCGTACGACGGTGGCGTCCACCGTCGGTGCGACCAGCAGCCGGGCCCGCGCGAGCAGGTCCGGCGCCGGAACACGTATACGGTCGCGCATCCGGCCGTCAGCTGCCGGACGCCAGATGGGCGGGGAAGCCGCCCGTGGCGACCGGACCCCACCGCTCCGGAGTGATCCGGATGATCGACTTCCCCTGCTTCACCATCGCCGCCCGGTACTCGTCCCAGTCCGGGTGCTCACCCGAGATGTTCCGGAAGTACTCGACGAGCGGCTCGACCGAATCGGGTGAATCGATCACTTCGGCCGAACCGTCGATCTGGACCCACGGCCCGTTCCAGTCGTCCGACAGCACGATCACGCTGACCCTGGGGTCCCGTTTCGCGTTGCGGGTCTTGGCCCGTTCGGGGTAGGTCGAGACGACGATCCGGCCCGCGTCGTCGACGCCGCAGGTCAGCGGCGAGCCCTGGGGGCGGCCGTCGGACCGTGTGGTCAGCAGGATCGCCCGGTGCCTGGGCCGTACGAAAGCCAGCAACTCGTCGAGTTCCACGGCGGTGTTCGTAGCGATGTGGGGTGCCATGTCCGCAGACTACGACGGCAGCGACTCGCCCTGCACGGCCTGGATGTCGAGCTCCACCCGCAGCGTCGTACCGATCGCGGAGATGCCCGCCTGCACCACCTGGTTGTAGTTCATGGCGAAGTCCTCGCGGCGCAGCTCCGCCGTCGCGTTGAACGCCGCGCGCACCCCGCCCCACGGGTCCGGGCCCGTCCCGAGGTAACTCAGGTCCAGGTCGACCGGGCGCACGATGCCGTGCATCGTCAGCTCGCCGTGGACCAGCCAGCGGTCGGGGCCCGCCGGGGTCAGCCCGCTCGAGCGGTACGTGATCTCCGGGAACCGGTCCGCGTCCAGGAAGTCCGGCGAGCGCAGGTGCTTGTCGCGCATGCCGTTGCCGGTGTCGATGCTGGCCGCGCTGATGACGGCGTCGACCCGTGACTGATGTACGTCCTCGGCGATCTCGATCCGGCCGCCGAACTCGGTGAACCGGCCGTGCACGCTGGAGATCCCCAGGTGCTGCGCGACCGCGCCCACCGAGCAGTGCGCCGGGTCCAGCGACCAGGTGCCCGGCGGCGGCAGCTCCACGCCGCCCTGGCGGGCCAGCACCACCGTGCCGGCCTCGACCCGCCCGCTCGCCGTGACGAGGGCGGTGGACGCGGCGGGGGCGTACCCGACCGCTGTGACGATCACCGTGTACGCGCCGGCCTGCAGCGAGGTCTCGGTCCGCACCGCCCCGTCCTCGTCGGCGGTGGCCCGCAGCACCTGCGCGCCGGTCATGTCGGTGACCGTCACGACCGCGTGCTGGACCGCCCAGCCGTCCCGCGTACGTACCTGTGCGCGAAGTCCCATCCCGTTTTCTCTCCTTGCTCAATGACTCAATGAGTCGGGCCCCGGGGCGGGGACGGCAGGCCGTCCCC
>NZ_JBHVFF010000194.1:0-16290 GCF_042801895.1 Streptomyces sp. NPDC057543
TGCAGGGGGGACCCTGTGGGAGAGTAGGACGCCGCCGAACTCCTTTTACGGGAAAGCCCCGTGCCCTTGTGGCACGGGGCTTTTCTGCGTTCGGAGCGTCTAGGCTCGATCCATGCGCTACGAACTGGTCATCTTCGACAACGACGGTGTGCTCGTGGACAGCGAGCCGATCTCCAACACCATCCTGTCCGAGTACCTCACAGAACTCGGACACCCCACCTCGTACCAGGAGTGCCTTCGCGACTACATGGGGGCTGCCGTGCACCGAGTGCACGACCTCGTCGAGGAAAAGACCGGGGAGAAGCTGCCCGCGGACTTCGACGAGACGCTCCACTCACGGATTTTCGCGGCCTACCAGCAGGAGCTGGAACCGGTGGCGGGCGTGGACGACGTGCTGGGCAAGCTCGTCGCCGACGGGGTCGCCTATTGCGTTGCGTCCTCCGGGAGCCATGAACGGATCCGGGTCGGGCACCGCAAGACCGGGATCGACCAGTGGTTCGAGGAGGACTGGATCTTCAGCGCGGACGATGTGGCGCGCGGAAAGCCGGCGCCCGATCTGTTCCTGCTCGCCGCCGAGCGGATGGGCGTTCCTCCCGAGCGGTGCGTCGTCATCGAGGACAGCCCGCTCGGAGTGGAGGCGGCCCGGGCCGCGGGGATGGATGTGTACGGGTTTACATCGATGATGCCCTCGGACCGGCTCGCCGGGGTGATCGGGCACGTCTCCGACATGAGCCAACTGCGGGAATTGCTCGCCTGATCCATCTACCCATGGGTAGAAACTGGCCCTACGCTCGCGGCCATGACACATGCTCGCTTGCGGCACGGCAGGGCCTCCCTCGCGTTGAGCTTCTTCGTGCAGGGAGTCACCTTTGCTCTGCTCGTGACGCGGATTCCCGCCATCCAGGACCGGTACGGGATATCTGACGGGCTGTTGCCGGTGTTCCTGGCCGCGGTGCCGATTCTGGCCGGGGTGGGCAGTGTCGTCACCGAGAAGGTGGTCGCGCGGGTGCGGCCCGGGGTCGTACTGAGGTGGGCGCAGCCTGTTGTACTGCTTGCGCTGCTCGGTGCCGGGGCTGGGAGCGCTTTGTGGGAGGCGGCTCTGGCGCTCGGGGTGTTCGGGCTTGCCGTCGGGGCGCTCGATGCCTCCATGAACATGATGGGGGTCAGCCTCCAGCGGGCGTACGGGCGTTCCATCATGCTGGGGTTCCATGCCTCGTACAGCCTGGGCGGGATTGCCGGGGCGTCCATGGCGTGGGCCGGGGCGCACTGGGATCTGTCGCTGTTGGTCTCGTACCTGCCGGCGGTTGTCGTGCTGCTGCCCGCCGCGTTCATCGGGAGCCGGTGGTACGCCGAGGGCGCGTCCGTCGAGGCGAGCCCGGTGGAGGAGCAGGGGAAGGGGGCCGCGTCGGTCTCCTTCAAGTTGCTGATGCCGCTCTGTCTGGTGATGAGCTTCGCGTACATCGGGGACTCGACGGTTTCCAACTGGAGCGCCAAGTATCTGCAGGACGTGCTGGGAAGTTCGGAGCAGCTGTCGACTGTTCCGTACAACGTCTACATGGTGACGACGCTGCTGGGGCGGGCTGTCGGGGACTTCGGGGTGCGGCGGTTCGGGGCGGTGGCCGTGGTGAGGTCCGGGAGTGTGCTGGCCGCGGTCGGGTTCGCTGTGGTGGCGCTGGCCGGTGGGGCGTGGGTCGGGATGCTCGGGTTCACTCTGCTGGGCCTCGGGCTGTGTGTGATCGTGCCGCAGACGTTCGCCGCTGCCGGGCGGATGTTCCCCGGGGCGAGTGATACGGCCATCGCGCGGCTGAATGTCTTCAACTACGTGGGATTCCTGGTGGGGTCGCCCCTCGTGGGGGCGCTCGGGGACGCCTGGAGCTACCGGGGGGCGATGCTCGTACCGATGGTGCTGGTCCTGGCGACGCTCGTGTACGCCAAGTCGTTCGTCGCGGAACCCGCCCGATACGGTGGCGGGCATGAGCGGCCGCGCACAGTTGATGTGGGATGACGCAGTAACGGGATACGACTTCGGCGAAAGTCATCCGATGGACCCCGTCAGACTCGCTCTGACGATGGGGCTGGTGCGGGCGTTCGGGCTCGACCGCGCGGTGGATGTGGTGGCGGCCAAGGCCGCCGGCGAGTCCACCCTGCGGCTGGTGCACCGCGAGGACTATGTCGCCGCCGTGCGTGCCGCGTCGGCGGATCCGAAGCACGCCGATCAGAACTACGGACTCGGGACGGTCGACGATCCCGCGTTCGCGGGGATGCACGAGGTGTCGGCGCTGATCGCCGGGCAGTCGGTGGCCGCGGCCGAGGCGGTGTGGCGTGGGGACACCGCGCATGCCGTGAACTTCGCGGGCGGGCTGCACCATGCCATGCCGGGCGGTGCGGCGGGGTTCTGTATCTACAACGATCCGGCGCTCGCCATCGCGCGGCTGCTGGAGCTGGGTGCCGAGCGGGTCGCGTACATCGATGTGGACGTGCACCACGGGGACGGTGTGCAGGCGGCCTTCTGGGAGGACCCGAGGGTCCTGACCGTGTCGCTGCACGAGCATCCGCGCACGCTGTTCCCTCAGACCGGCTGGCCGGAGGAGACCGGCGCCGGGGCCGGTGAGGGCAGTGCGGTGAACGTGGCGTTGCCGGCCGGTACGGGGGACGCGGGCTGGCTGCGGGCGTTCCACGCGGTGGTGCCGGAGCTGCTGGCGGACTTCCGGCCGCAGGTGCTGGTGAGTCAGCACGGGGCCGATACACACTTCGAGGACCCGCTCGCGCACCTGGCGGTGTCGCTGGACGCGCAGCGGGCGGTGATGGCTGCCTGTCACGATCTCGCCCACGAGTACGCGGAGGGCGGGCGCTGGGTGGCACTCGGCGGGGGCGGTTACGCGGTGGTCGACGTGGTGCCGCGGTCCTGGACGCATCTGGTGGGGATCGCCGCGCACGCGCCGGTGGATCCCGAATCGGTGATTCCGGCCTCGTGGCGGGACGAGGTGTACGCGCGGACCCGGCAGCCGGGGCCGGCCCGGATGACGGACGGGCGTATTCCTTTCTGGAAGTCGTGGGAAGAGGGGTACGACCCCGCGGACCGGGTGGACCAGGCGGTGCGGGCGACCAGGCGGGCGGTATTCCCGTTGCGGGGGCTACTGGCCTGAGGTGGGCGGGGGCGGTCGCCGCGCGGCCGCTTTCGTGCGGTGGTGAGTACGGGTTACGCCAACTGTGGGGCGTAACCGGGCTTCTGGCCCCCCGTCCGGGTGATTGGGGCAGCATCGGTGGGGTGTTGAGCACCGGAGCGCTGCGTGCGCATCTGCTGGCGGCCCGGCTGGCCGGGACCGTGGCCACATCGAGGGAAGTGAGCCTGCGGAGCTATCGGCTCTTCGCGGCCCGCGACCCTCGGGTGACGCTCGGCCTCGACCCCGAATGGCGCTGGGAAGAGTCCGATCTTCTTCGTCTGATGGCCGACAAGTGTGGTGTCTCGCGCGATCCCGCTCATGTTTCGGGCCCTGATGTGATCGATCCGGAGCGGACCCTGGCAGCTCTGAATTCCTTTGCCGAGCGGCTGTCGCATGCCGCTGTCCGGCGGGCGCCGGTGCTGTTCGGGACCGGTCATCCGCATCGGCTGCTCGGTTTCTACGCAGAGCTGGCAGACGCCCTGTCGGCGGCCGGGTGCCCCGTACTCACCCCCGCGCAGGGCCGATGTATCGACATAACGACCCGGTTCGGCGTACGCACGCACAACCTGGACTACGTACGAGGAGTCGCGATGGTGCGCGAACCGGGCGCGCGGACTCCCGGCGGTGACACCGGCGCACATACCCATTCACCGTTGCCGGTCCGGGTCGTTCTGGAGTCGGCGGCGCAGGGGCGCGGGCGGCTGCCGGAGTTGGTCGTCGGCGACCACGGATGGGTCTGCGGGGCAGGTCAGCTGGGCATTGAGGCGATCGGTCTGGCGGATACGGACGATCCCGCGCTGTTCGTCGGCGAGGCGGAGGGGCGGGTGTCGGTCGCCGTTCCGCTCGATGACGCCGTACGGTCCGCCTACTACCGGCCGCTCACGCGCTATGTACTCAATCGGGCGTGTCTGTCACAGTAGGCGGCCGATCGTCTCTCCTCTTCCCCACTCGCATCACCCGCCCCTAATCTGGGGAGTGAGCGCACTACGACGAAGAGTCACCGGAGGGGAAGCCGGTGCGCGTCTCGTGCGGAAGGTACAGGTGGGTCATGGCTGCTGGCAGCGAGAGGCCTCTCAACGAGGTCAAGTTTCTGACTGTGGCGGAAGTCGCCTCGGTCATGAGGGTGTCGAAGATGACCGTGTACCGCTTGGTGCACAGCGGTCATCTGCCGGCGATCCGGGTGGGCAGGTCATTCCGGGTTCCGGAGCAAGCGGTTCACGAGTATCTCCGCGAGTCCTTTGTGGGGGTGGAGTCCGCCTGAGGTTCACCTCGGATTACGCCCCTCACGCGGTGGCGGGTAGGCTAGGCCGACGTAGGTCGTGTGGGCCCAGACGCCCCGCACCAGTGAAGAGAAGTGAGCGAGGGTAGTCGTGGGCTCTGTTATCAAGAAGCGGCGTAAGCGGATGGCCAAGAAGAAGCACCGCAAGCTGCTCAAGCGCACGCGCGTTCAGCGTCGCAACAAGAAGTAGGCGAACGCAGTTCGTGAATCCGCAGCCCTTCCGCCCCTGTGGCGGGAGGGCTGCGGCGCGTTGTGGGGGCAGTACCCGCATTCGGGCCAAAGTCTCGGCACAAGGCAGCCGTGCGGTCATCACAGGGCAACATCCACCCGCTACGGTGACGGCCAGGGGAAACCTTTCGACGGAAGGCGCTGATCTTGGGGAAGGTCGTGCTGGTCACGGGAGCGGCCCGGCAGCTGGGCGGCCGCTTCGTGCGGCGCATCCAGCGTGATCCGGAAGTGGACCGGGTGATCGCCGTCGACGCGGTCACGCCCGGACACCGGCTGGGCGACGCCGACTTCGTGCGGGCGGACATCCGCCAGCCCGCGATCGCCAGAGTCCTCGCCGAGCACTCCGTCGACACGGTCGTCCATCTGGACGTCTCCGCCAAGGCGGTCGGCACAGGTGGCCGGACGATGGTCAAGGAGACCAACGTCATCGGCACCATGCAGCTGCTCGGGGCTTGTCAGAAGGCGCCGAGCGTGCGGCGGCTGGTCGTCAAGTCCAGTACGAACGTGTACGGCTCCGCGCCTCGCGACCCGGCGGTCTTTACCGAGACCACTCCGCCCAAGTCCCTGCCGAGCGGAGGCTTCGCCAAGGACGTGGTGGAGGTCGAGGGGTACGTACGGGGCTTCGCGCGCCGTCGGCCGGACGTCGCCGTGTGCGTGCTCAGGTTCGCGAACATCCTGGGGCCGCAGGCGGATTCGCCGCTCGCCGACTATCTGTCGCTGCCCGTACTGCCGACGGTGTTCGGTTACGACCCGAGGCTCCAGTTCGTGCACGAGGACGATGTCGTCGACGTACTGGGGATCGCCTCGCGCGAGCCGAGACGCGGGACGCTGAACAGCGGCACCTTCAACATCGCCGGCGACGGCGTGCTGCTGCTCTCCCAGTGCTCGCGGCGGCTGGGGCGGCCGACGATGCCGTTGCTGCTGCCCGCCGTCACCTGGGTGGGCCAGGCACTGCGTACGGTCGGCATGACGGACTTCTCGCCGGAGCAGATCCGGCTGCTCACCCACGGCCGGGTGGTCTCCACCGTCCAGATGCGCGAGACGCTGGGCTTCCACCCGGAGTTCACCACCGCGCAGACGTTCGCGGAGTTCGCGCGCAGTCAGGGGCCGGGGCTGCTGCCACCCGAGGCGGTGGGAAGGGCGGTCGACAGAGTGGCCGCCATGCCGTTCGCCGGGGCGGCCGGCGATGGTTCGGGGTTCACCGGGGCGGGCGACACGTACTCGACCCCCAGCGGCAGGTAGAGGAGCGCATCGACGATGGCGGATGCCAAGGTCATTCCGTTCGACGACGACCGTTCGCGGTCGGGCGGCGCGTCGCGCTCCGCGCGGCGCCGGTCCGCGGGGGGCGGCGGCCGGGGGCAGGGGCCCTCTGCGGCGGCACCGGTGGTCGGGACGGCGGCCGTCAGCGCCCTTCCGGGGCAGCAGGACGCCTCGCTGCCGCAGGGGGAGCCCCAGTGGGCCGGGCAGCCCGTGGAAGGGGCGGAGCGGGGCGACTGGGACCGGCGGATCGCGGGCGGGCTCGCGTTCCTGCGACGGCGGGTCACCGGTGAGTACGACGTCGACGAGTTCGGGTACGACAAGGAACTGACCGATCAGGTCCTGATGTCGATGCTGCGTCCGGTGTACGAGAAGTACTTCCGGGTCGAGGTGAAGGGCATCGAGAACATCCCCTCCGATGGTGGGGCGCTCATCGTGTCCAACCACTCGGGGACGCTGCCGCTCGACGGGCTGATGCTCCAGGTCGCCGTGCACGACAACCATCCGGCCGGGCGGCACCTGCGGCTGCTCGCCGCCGATCTCGTCTTCATGCTGCCGGTGGTCAACGAGCTCGCCCGCAAGGCCGGGCACACGCTGGCCTGCGCGGAGGACGCGGAGCGGCTGCTGCGGCGCGGCGAGCTCGTCGGAGTGATGCCGGAGGGCTTCAAGGGCATCGGCAAGCCGTTCGGCGAGCGGTACAAGCTGCAGCGCTTCGGGCGGGGCGGATTCGTCTCCACGGCGCTGCGGGCCGGGGTGCCGATCGTTCCGTGCTCGATTGTGGGGGCGGAGGAGATCTATCCGATGATCGGCAACTCGAAGACGCTGGCGCGGCTGCTGGGCTTTCCGTACTTCCCGATCACGCCGACGTTTCCCTGGCTGGGGCCGCTCGGGGCGGTGCCGTTGCCGACGAAGTGGACGATCCAGTTCGGCGAGCCGATCTCCACGAGTGGGTATCCGGTGGAGGCGGCAGAGGATCCGATGCTGATGTTCAACCTGACGGATCAGGTGCGGGAGCAGATTCAGCACACGCTGTACAAGCTGTTGGTGCAGCGGCGGTCGGTGTTCTTCTGAGCCGGTGTTCTTCCGAGTCGGAGTTGCTCCGAGGGGATGGCCGGGAGCGCCTGGTGGGGCTTTGTCCTCGGTCACCGGACGGGCTTGTCCTTTCGTGCCCGTCCGGTGACCGAGGTGGTGTCAGTCGTTCAGGTCCTCGCTGTTGATTCCCAGGCCCGGGAGCAGGCCGGGGAGAAGCGGGGGCAGGGTTACGTCCGGCGTGGGCGGGGGGCTGATCCGGCCGTCGGCGGACGGGACGGTGCCCGGCGACGGGGTGCCGAGGAGGCCGTCCGTGCCGCCGATCAGGCCGTCGGACGGGACGCTGCCGGAGTCCGAGGGGTGGGGCGCGGCGCTGGGGTCCGTACGGCTGTGCGAGGCCTCCGGTGACGAGGGCACGGAGTGCTTCGTACCGGACGATCCCGTGGCCTGTTCCGTGGCGTCCGACTGCCGCGGATCGCTGCTCCTGTCCGGGGTGCGGGGCAGCAGCGACTGCAGCGGTTCGACCTCTTCGTCTATGGCGTCGAAGACCGAGTTGACCTGGTCACCCACATCGGTCAGCTGGACGGGCAGCCGGTCGCGCAGGCTGCTCCAGCTGTCGCGGTGCGAGCGGGAGAAGGACTCCAGGGTCTGGATCGGGCCGATGGCGCCGTCCCGCTGGTAGGCCGCGTGGAGCAGGCGGTGGCCCTCGGTGGCGTCGTGCGTCATGCCGTTGAGCGTGCGCCTGACCTCGCCGAGCTGTTCGTGGTCCAGATCGCCGGAGCGGGCGCGCTCCATCAGTCGACGGGCCTCGCTGAGCCGGGTCGATGCCTGGTCGAGGTAGACCTCGCCGCGGTCGGCGTCGCCGCTGGCCATCGTGAGGTGGATGTCCTCCATGCCGCGCTTGAGCCCGTACAGCGAATCACCCGGCAGGGCGTCGGAACTGGCAGCGGCCACTCCGCCGAAGGCTCCCGCCGCCACTCCGACGGTGAGCCCGCCGGCCGCGAGGCCCTTCGCCCAGCGTGAGCGCGGACGCAATTTCCGGAGCGGGGAGGCCCGGTGGGCCCCCTTGGTCCGTTGTTCCGGCACCGTAGGGCCCGCGGATTCACCGCCCTCGGCGAACATGGCCTCCATGGCGGCGACGAGCTGGGCTCTCTGCACCACTTTGACTTCGGGATCCAATTCGGGCCGCGGTAGCTCACCGAGGCCGTTCGCCAGGGCCAACAGCGGTCCGTGGTCGGCCGGTTCGGCCGGTTCCTCGGGCTGTACGGCCGCCGCACCGCGGAGCGACTGCTCCTCCAGGGCCTGGGCGAAGGCGTTCGCCCGCCGGTGTGCCGAAATGTTTGCGATCACTGGCGGCACCTCCTCTCGTCATGACGGTCGACTCCCCTGAGGTTCCGGAAGGTTGCACACCTTGAGCGCTTCCACACGAATGAGTGAGTGTCGGCGGACATGGGGTGACGTCAGGGGGCCTGCAACCGGCACAACGAGGGGCGCGGCACATGGGTTACGCAAGAAAGATGATCGGACCAGTGCGTGATGAATATATCGCCGAGAGTGATTCGGCCGGGGGTGGGGTCAGCGGGCGTCGTCCGGGAGGAGCCGGGCCAGGGTGCGGACAGCGCGGTACTGCAGGGTCTTGATCGCGCCCTCGTTCTTGCCCATGACCCGGGCGGTCTCGGCGACCGAGAGGCCTTGCAGAAAGCGCAGGGTCACGCATTCCTGCTGCTGGGGATTGAGTCGGCGCACGGCTTGCAGCAGTGCGGCATTGGAGAGGGACTCCAGGACGGAGTCCTCGGGGCTGCGCTCGACCTCGTTGGCGTCGAGCATCTCGCCGGTGGTCACCTCCAGCCGGAAGCGGCTGGATTTGAAGTGGTCGGCGACCAGGTTGCGGGCGATCGTGACCAGCCAGGCGCCGAAGTCGCGGCCCTGCCAGGTGAAGGTGGAGATGCGGCGCAGCGCGCGCAGGAAGGTCTCACTGGTGAGGTCCTCCGCCGTCGCCTTGCTGCCCACGCGGTAGTAGATGTAGCGATAGACGGTGTCGCTGTACTGGTCGTAGAGACGGCCGAAGGCCTCGGCCTCGCCGGCCTGTGCGCGCTCGACGAGATCCATCATGCGCGCGCTGTCGCTGTCGGCGGTGGGCCGGCGGACGGTGGACGTAGTAGTTGCGCCGCGGTTGCTGCGTCTTCCGACCGCCGCACCGCGTTCGGCCAGGGCGTAGCAAGGGCCGACAGGTGCAGGGGTGGCAAATGCGGGTACGGCGTACGCGGTGGGGACGAAACCGCGCAAGCGGTCGGCGACCGTTGCGCGGAGCGTAGCCAGGCCCGAGGCGTCAACCCCGACGTGTGGGTACACGGGACTCCCAGAGGCAGAGCTTCCATCACGTGCAGTACGAAACCGTCACTCGTCGTAGTGAGTGGTGGGCTCCGGAATGCGTCTGAGGAGAATAACGCTTCGTACAGGCAGTGCTACACCCAGTTGCTCAAATCATCGATTACGTCGCTTCTGTAGCGACTTATCGATGCATCAAGTAGCACATCGTGACCGGTTATTGATCGGATTAGTTCGGGATCTGCCTGCGGGCGCGACGGGTTGTGGTCGGGTGCGGGCAAGCCACTGGCGGGAGCGGCCGGTGGGCAAGGGGTGCCGATCGGCGCCGGGTGTCCGGGCGCGGCTCGGCGGCCCCCGGCGGGAGCGAACGGGTGTGCGTCAGCGGCGGCGGCGGTGCAGGGCGACGGCGGCCGCGGTGCCGCCCGCGAGGGCGCCGACGCCGGCCGCGGCCGGGATGCCGACCTTGGCGGCCTTGCGGCCCGTCCGGTAGTCCCGCAGCCGCCAGTCGAGTGCGCGCGCGTGCTTGCGGAGCTTGGCGTCCGGGTTGATCGCGTACGGGTGGCCGACCAGGGACAGCATCGGGATGTCGTTGTGCGAATCGCTGTACGCCGCGCAGCGGTCGAGGTCCAGGTCCTCGGCGGCGGCCAGGGCGCGAACCGCTTCGGCCTTCGCGGGGCCGTGCAGTGGTTCGCCTACCAGGCGGCCGGTGTAGACGCCGTCGACGGATTCGGCGACGGTGCCGAGCGCGCCGGTCAGGCCGAGGCGGCGGGCGATGATCGTGGCGGTCTCCACCGGGGCGGCGGTAACCAGCCAGACCCGCTGCCCGGCGTCCAGGTGGGCCTGGGCGAGGGCGCGGGTGCCGGGCCAGATGCGGTCGGCCATGTACTCGTCGTAGATCTCCTCGCCGATGGACATCAGCTCGGAGACGCGGTGGCCCTTGACGATGGACAGGGCGCTGTCGCGGGCGTCCTGCATGTGCTCCGGGTCCTCGACGCCGGCCAGCCTGAACCAGGCCTGCTGCCAGGCGAACCGGGTCAGCTCGCGGCGCTGGAAGAACTTCCGCTTGTACAGGCCGCGGCCGAAGTGGAAGAGTGCCGCGCCCTGCATCACGGTGTTGTCCAGGTCGAAGAAGGCGGCGGCCCGGTCGTCGCCGACGACGGGGAAGGCCGGCTCCTCGGCCTTGGCGGGGGCGGAGCTGCCTTGACCGGCGGCGGAGGGCTGGTCGTCGGGGAGTTCGTCGGGGAGGGCGGACTTCCGCGCTGCCTCAGCTGCAGCCTCGCCTGCCAGCACGCTCCGTGCTGTCGCGGGGCGCCTACGGGGTGTGAGCCATCCAAGAGCGGCCATGTCGTGAGCATAGCCAGTCGGTTCGCCCGTTCCGGACCTGCCGGGATGCCGTGCCGTGAACTCTCGGCTGCCGAATTGTTAATCGGACGATTCGGGGCGTATCGAATCAGGGTGGGGTCGGCTCCTCTTCTGCTCGGGGCGGCGGTCCCGTTCGGCGCAGAATGAAGGCATGAGTGCCTTGTTGCGACGTACGAGGAAGAAGCCCGCGGACCGGGTGGTGACCCTGGTCGGGAAGCCCGGATGTCACCTCTGTGACGACGCGAGGTCGGTGGTGAAGGAGGTGTGCGAGGAGACCGGCGCGTCCTGGGAGGAGAAGGACATCACCCAGGACGAGGCGCTGCACCGGGCGTACTGGGAGCAGATTCCGGTTGTCCTGATTGATAACGAACAGCACACGTTCTGGCGGGTGGACCCGGCGAGGCTGCGCAGCGCACTGCTTTCGTGAGTGAAACCCGGTTACCATCGTGGGCGTTTTGAGTGATCTCGGGGGAGTGGTTGTGAGGAGTGTGTGCCGCTTTGCCCCCTTCGGGCCTGCAACGGGCTGATGCGATCCCTGGTTCCGGGATCGCGCGACGAATGTGCGTGACCCCGGTCACTTTGACCGGACAAAACGGACACTATCTTTGTGCACGTGTTCACAAAGACATAGCCTGCATTCGACGGGGCGGTCCTGCTACATACGGCCGCCTGCAGCCCCGCTCATCCCGCAGGAGCACCGTGGCAACTGGCCGAACTCACCGACCGGCGACCCGTAGCCGAGGAATTCCCGAGGCCACCGTCGCCCGACTTCCGCTGTATCTGCGCGCACTGACCGCGCTCTCCGAGCGCTCGGTCCCCACGGTCTCGTCCGAGGAGCTCGCGGCTGCGGCTGGGGTCAACTCTGCCAAGTTGCGCAAGGACTTCAGCTACCTCGGGTCCTACGGGACGCGTGGTGTCGGGTACGACGTCGAGTATCTCGTCTACCAGATCTCCCGCGAGCTCGGGCTCACCCAGGACTGGCCGGTCGTGATCGTCGGTATCGGTAACCTCGGCGCCGCGCTCGCCAACTACGGCGGTTTCGCCTCCCGCGGTTTCCGGGTCGCCGCGCTGATCGACGCCGATCCCGCGATGGCCGGAACGCCCGTCGCCGGGATCCCCGTTCAGCACGCCGACGAGCTGGAGAAGATCGTCAGTGAGAACGGCGTGTCGATCGGCGTCATCTCGACCCCGGCCGGCGCCGCGCAGCAGGTCTGCGACAGGCTCGTCGCCGCGGGCGTCACCTCCATCCTGAACTTCGCGCCGACGGTGCTCTCCGTGCCCGACGGCGTCGACGTCCGCAAGGTCGACCTCTCCATCGAACTCCAGATCCTCGCCTTCCACGAGCAGCGCAAGTCCGGCGAGGACGTCACCGAGAGCATCCCGGACGCGGCCGCACCGCCCGCGCGCGCCGCCACCGGCAGCCGGAAGGGACCTGACGGGGACATGCCCGCCGTGATGCCGGCATGAGTCTTCTCGTAGTAGGGCTGAGCCACCGAAGCGCGCCCGTCTCCGTACTGGAACGGGCCTCGCTGGCTGCCGAGACGCAGGCCAAGCTGCTCCAGGACACCCTCGCCGCGGAGCCCGCGGCCGAGGCCGCCGTGCTGGCCACCTGCAACCGCATCGAGCTGTACGCCGACGTGGACAAGTTCCACGCAGGCGTCGCCGAGCTGTCCACGCTCCTCGCCCAGCACAGTGGCGTCGGTCTGGACGAGCTCACTCCGTATCTCTATGTGCACTACGAGGACCGGGCCGTCCACCACCTCTTCTCGGTGGCGTGCGGGCTGGACTCGATGGTCGTCGGCGAGGGCCAGATCCTCGGCCAGATCAAGGACGCGCTGGCACTGGGGCAGGAGCTCCACACCGCCGGCCGGCTGCTGAACGATCTGTTCCAGCAGGCCCTGCGGGTCGGTAAACGTGCCCACAGCGAGACCGGGATCGACCGGGCCGGGCAGTCGCTCGTCACCTTCGGTCTCGAACAGCTCGCGGCCGGTACGGACGTCACCGACTGGGCCCGGGGCAAGCGCGCGCTGGTGATCGGCGCCGGCTCGATGTCCTCGCTGGCCGCAGCGACGCTGGCCCGGGCCGGTGTCGCCGAGATCGTCGTCGCCAACCGGACCAGGGCCCGCGCCGACCGGCTCGTCGAGATCCTGGGCCAGCCCGGCGGTACCGGAGTGGCCGCCCACGCCGTGGAGATGGCCGCCGTCGCCGACGAACTGACACGTGCCGACGTCGTCGTCTCGTGCACCGGTGCGACCGGACTCGTGCTGACCGCCGAGTCCGTCGCCGGAGCGCTCGGCCTGGCCTTCGCCCCCGCGCACGAGGCGCCCGCCGCCGTCCCCGCGCCGCCCGCCGCCCCCGACCGGCATGCCGCCTGGGTGGAGAACGGCACCGCCGGCACGGTGCGCCAGGCCGTCCGCCGGGCCACCGTGCCCGCCCAGGGCGCCGGCCCCGTCCGTCTCGCCCTGCTCGACCTCGCCATGCCGCGCGACATCGACGGCGCCACCGCCCGCCTCGACGGCGTGCGCCTGGTCGACATCGAGTCGCTCGCCGAGGCGTCGGCGGACGCCCCGATGGCCGCCGATGTGGACCAGGTGCGCACCATCGTCGCCGACGAGGTCGCCGCCTTCGGTGCCGCCCAGCGCGCCGCCCACATCACCCCGACCGTCGTCGCCCTGCGCACGATGGCCGCCGGAGTGGTCGCGGGCGAGATCGCGCGGCTCGACGGACGCCTCCCCGACCTGGACGAGAAGCAGCGCGCCGAGATCTCGCAGACCGTGCGCCGCGTCGTCGACAAGCTCCTGCACGCGCCCACCGTGCGGGTCAAGCAGCTCGCCAGCGAGCCCGGCGGCGCCGGGTACGCCGATGCGCTGCGGGAACTCTTCGACCTCGACCCGCAGACGGTCGCCGCCGTCTCCCGGGCAGACCTGAACGACCCGAATCGAGGGCGGTCATGACCGACAACTCACCCCAGCGCGCACGGACCGACGCACCGCTCCGGCTGGGCACCCGGCGCAGCAAGCTCGCCATGGCGCAGTCCGGCCTCGTCGCCGACGCGGTCAGTGAGGTGACCGGGCGCGCCGTCGAGCTCGTCGAGATCACCACGTACGGCGACATCTCCCGGGAGCACCTCGCGCAGATCGGCGGCACCGGTGTGTTCGTCGCCGCGCTGCGCGACGCGCTGCTGCGCGGCGAGGTGGACTTCGCCGTCCACTCGCTCAAGGACCTGCCGACCACGCAGCCCGAGGGCCTCGTGCTGGCCGCCGTACCGGTGCGCGAGGACCCGCGCGACGTACTGGTGGCGCGGGACGGGCTGACCCTGGAGCAGCTGCCGTCCGGTGCCCGCATCGGCACCGGCTCGCCGCGCCGCATGGCGCAGCTCAACGCGTACGCCCGTAATCACGGCCTCGCCATCGAGACCGTGCCGATCCGGGGGAACGTCGATACGCGTATCGGATTTGTCCGAAGCGGGGAGCTGGACGCGGTGGTACTCGCCGCGGCCGGGATCAGCCGCCTCGGCCGGACCGGTGAGGTGACCGACTTCCTGTCGGTCGACACCGTCCTGCCCGCTCCCGGCCAGGGAGCACTGGCGATCGAATGCGCTGCGACCAGCGCGGACCTCGCCGCCGCGCTCGCCGAGCTCGACGACCCGGTCACCCGGGCCGCCGTGACCGCCGAGCGTGCCCTGCTCGCCGCCCTGGAGGCCGGTTGTTCCGCACCTGTGGGTGCGCTGGCCGACCTCCTGGTCGACGGACAGGCTGTCAACGAACTGCGCCTGCGCGGTGTCGTCGGTTCCACCGACGGTTCCTCGCTGGTACAGATGTCCACCACCGGTCCCGTCCCCACGTCGCACGACGACGCGGCGGCCCTCGGTCGCGAACTCGCGGCCGAGATGCTCGCCAAGGGTGCGGCCGGTCTTATGGGGGAGCGAGCACTTTGAGCCCCACCGGCCCCGCCGTATCCGACTTTCCGGCCCTGTCCGCACAAGGGCACGTCACCTTCCTCGGCGCCGGTCCCGGCGACCCGGGACTGCTGACTCTGCGCGCCGTCGAGGCGCTCGCGAGCGCGGACGTCCTTGTCGCCGAGCCGGACGTTCTCGGCGTTGTTCGCTGCCATGCGCGGGCAGGCGTAAGCACGCCTGAGCTGACGGTTGTTGACGCGCAGTCAACAGCCGCCGGTGTTCCCGTTCTCAGGGATGCGGTCAATCTTGTCATGGAGGCAGCGAAGGGTGGCAGGCGGGTCGTTCGTGCCGTCTCCGGCGACCCGGGACTGGACGGGAACGCCGGCGCGGAGATGCTCGCCTGCGCCACTGCCGGTATCCCCTTCGAGGTCGTCCCGGGAGTCGCCAACGCGGTGGGCGTGCCCGCGTACGCCGGTGTGCCGCTGCGGGACGCGCAGGGCGCGGACGTCCGGTTCGTCGATGCCCGTACCGCCTCGGACCGCTGCTGGGCCGAGGTCGGCGCGAGCGATGCCACGGCCGTCGTCTCGACGGCGCTCGACTCGGTGGCCGCGGCCGCCGGTGAGCTGGTCGCGGCGGGCCGCAAGCCGGACACCCCGCTGACCGTGACGGTGGCCGGTACGACCACCCGCCAGCGCACCTGGACGGCGACCCTCGGGACGATCGCCCAGGTCCTGAAGCAGGCGAAGGTCCTCCCGTCGCCGGACGGGCACCAGCCGGTCATAGCCGTGGTCGGTGAGCGCAGCTCCGCCGCCCAGCGCGACCAGCTCGCGTGGTTCGAGTCCAAGCCTCTCTTCGGCTGGAAGGTGCTCGTCCCGCGTACCAAGGAGCAGGCGGCGTCGCTCTCCGACCAGCTTCGGTCGTACGGTGCCGTGCCGCACGAGGTCCCGACGATCGCCGTCGAGCCGCCCCGTACGCCCCAGCAGATGGAGCGCGCGGTCAAGGGCCTGGTCACGGGCCGCTACGAGTGGATCGCTTTCACCAGCGTCAACGCGGTGAAGGCCGTCCGGGAGAAGTTCGAGGAGTACGGGCTCGACGCCCGTGCCTTCGCCGGGATCAAGGTCGCGGCCGTCGGCGAGCAGACCGCCGCCGCGCTGATCGACTTCGGCGTGAAGCCGGACCTGGTGCCGTCCGGTGAGCAGTCGGCCGCCGGTCTGCTGGAGGACTGGCCGCCGTACGATCCGGTCTTCGACCCGATCGACCGGGTCTTCCTGCCGCGCGCCGACATCGCCACCGAGACGCTGGTGGCCGGGCTCATCGAGCTGGGCTGGGAGGTCGACGACGTCACCGCGTACCGCACGGTCCGCGCCTCGCCGCCGCCCGCCGACACGCGTGAGGCGATCAAGGGCGGTGGGTTCGACGCGGTGCTCTTCACCTCGTCGTCGACCGTACGGAACCTCGTCGGTATCGCGGGCAAGCCGCACAACGTGACGGTCATCGCGTGTATCGGCCCGGCGACGGCGAAGACCGCCGAGGAGCACGGGCTGCGCGTCGACGTCCTGTCGCCGGAGCCCTCGGTGCACAGGCTGGCCGAGGCCCTCGCCGAGTTCGGTGCGCGGCGCCGGGAGGCGGCGAAGGAGGCCGGTGACCCGGTGACGCGGCCGAGCGAACGGCGTCCGGGGGCGCGGCGGCGTCGTACGACGACCTGACCTGTGTGACGTGTGAGGACCGGGCGGTCCGGCTGCTTC
>NZ_JBHVFF010000195.1:0-16251 GCF_042801895.1 Streptomyces sp. NPDC057543
GCTCAGCCGAAGGCCGCCTCCGTGCAGGGCAATTACCGTTCCGAGTGATCAAGTACGACGAGTCGTTCGGATCTCAAGGTTAAAGATCAAGTTAGTGTCCTGCGCCGGAGATTCGTTGGCAGGAACGAGCGAGTGAGCCGAGGATCTCTTCAGCTGTCGTGGTCCAGGTGAACGGTGTTGGGTTCTCGTTCCATTCCTTGACCCAGGCTCGGATGTCGGCTTCCGGGGAACGCACGCTTTTGTGGGCGCCACGGCGGATCTTCTGGTCGGCGAGAACGCCGAACCGCCTCTCCACCTGGTTGATCCGAGAGGAACCGGTAGGTGTGGAGTGCAGGTGGAACCCGGGGTGCTTGGCCAGCCAGGACTTCATGGCTGTGTCTTGTGAGTGCCGTAATTGTCGCAGATCAGGTGGACCTCAAGGTGCCCAGGAACCTCCTCAGCGATCTCGGCGACCCACGGGCGGGGAGGCCCCGCTCTCTGTGTGACGCCCCTGGCATTCGTCCCGGATTCGCACCGGCGCCCGGGCATATTCGACCGTCGCGGTGCAACGGGCCCCGGGCTCGGTCAAGAGCCGTTCGACTCCCGGCCGTCGGTGTCACCAGCCGGCGTGCCCGCCGTGGTGGCCGGTGCCGCCTGCGCCGCCCTCGGACCAGCCGCCCGGGTCCAGGTCGTGGTAGAAACCGTGGCCGCCGGTGGTGAAGTCGGCGTAGAGGTCACTGAGCTCGCCGAGGAGTTGGCGGGTGAGGACGTCGACGCCGGTGGTCAGTGCCGCGGCGAGTTCCTCGTCGGCGACCGGGGCCGCTCCGGCGGTTGCGGGGGCGAGACGGTGCGTTGCGGCGAGGGCAGCCATACGGCGGCGGCCGGTGATGCCGCGCAAACCTGGATAGGCGGCAGGCGCGAGGCGCGCGGCCTGGACGAGCACGGCGAGGGTGAGGTCGCGGTCGGCGGTGGACCTTACGGAGCCGGAGCGGACCACGGTGTCGAGGCGGGTCAGCAGCGCCCGGCGGCGCGGCAGGTCCACGGAGAGTCGTGGCGGGTACGGCCGCTGGAGTCGCGCCACCGACGGACACGCACCGCATTCTGGTCCTGCAGCCGGGAGAGGTACTCGACGGTCAGGGAGCGCGGTGTCCGGCGCAGCCAGTCCTTGAGGCCGGGCGGGGGAGCAGCCGCGCCGAGAGCGTGCAGGACATTGTTCAGGCGGCGGTCCTCGACGGGCCTGGTGTCCACCACCTCGATCCGCCGACGGCCGATGGTGATCCGTCCGGCCAGGCCCAGATCCGCCAACTCCGAGGTCCGCAGGGCGAACCGTAGCCGGTCCTCGCCCCGTATCCGTATGCGCCGCCTGCCCGGGACTATCGCGAGCAGGAGCAGTTCATCCCCCGTGGTCATACGTGCCAGGGTAGGCGCGGCCGTCCGCGGAGGGGAGCACCCCGCACTCCGCGGATCCACCGCGCCGGCTTCCCCGACCGGCCTCACCCTGCGCCCTCCAAGCGCGGGCAAGGCAAGGATCCCCAGCGTGCCGGTCGTACCGGAGCGCCCGCTCCTGGGAGGCCACGCCCGGACGCACGGGCCTTCCTGTAGGACCCGTATGGGCCGTCACGGCCTGTCGGGGTGGTTGAACTGCCCCGAGCCGGCGCTGAGATGGACGTGCACACGTCTTGACTCGTGACCGCTGCCGCACGCACCGTTGCTGGGCCGTTCTTTCCAAGGGGGGTACGTGAACAGCAAGTTGCTCGGCGCGTGTACGGTCCTGGCCCTCCTCGCCGTGGTGGGTGCCTTGCCGGCGCCCGCCTCCTCCGAGCCGCGACCGGGGCCGACGCGCGCCCTGCCGCTGGGCGCCGTCGGCTTGACCGAGACCCGCACCACGCGGACGTTGCAGCCTGGTGTCACTCTCACGCGGATCGTGCGCGGTGCCGACGCCCCGGCGCTTGCGTGGACGGTCGAGGTCTCCATCCCCGGCGGTGCCACCTCGCCGGACCCCGACGCGCCGCCGACGGCGCTGAAGGACCGGGCGAGCGCCGACGAGTTGGCTGCCGACTTGCAGGGGGACGGTTTTGACGCCCGGGTCGAGGAGGTTGCGACTCCGGCGGTCGCCGACTACGTCGGTGGAACGCTTGGATGGCGGGTCCGGGTCGGGCAGTTCGACTCGCAGTCCGCCGGGACGGCGGAGCGCACCCGGCTGAGCAGGTCCGGGTACGCAGGGTCCGTCGTGTACACCGGCTGGGACGGGAATCCGGCGGACCGTGGCCCGTGGCGGATCGACGTGCTCACCATCGACCCGGACCGGTTCCGCGGCGGGCTCAAGGCGTCGTACGGTCCCGACCTGGAGAACCGCGAGAAGACCAGCGAGCTGGCGGCCGCCGCCGGCGCGACCGCCGCGGTCAATGGCGGGTTCTTCGTCCTCGACCCGAGCGCCGGAGCACCGGGCGATCCGGCCGGCGTCGGCGTCTACGACGGCCGGCTACTGAGCGAGCCCGTGAACGGGCGCCCCGGCCTGGTGATGCGCGACTCCGGCCGGCACAGCGGGGTCGTCCGGCTCACCTGGAAGGGACGGGTCGTCGGCCGGAACGCGTCGCAACCCCTGGACGGCGTCGACCGCGTACCGGGCTTGATCAGGAACTGCGGCGGCACCGCCGACGACACTCCGACCTCGCTGCCCCTGCACGACGTGACCTGCACCGACCACGACGAACTCGTTGCGTTCACGCCGGACTACGGACGGCGGACGCCCCAGGGCGACGGCCTGGAGGCCGTACTGGACGCCCGCGGGCGGGTCCTCGAACTCCGCTCACCGCGCGGCGGACCGCTGCCGGCCGGCGGCAGCTCCGTGCAGGCGACCGGCACGCAGGTCGCCGAGCTGGTCACCCTGGCGCAGGTCGGCCGACCCCTGCGCATCGAGGGGATGTTGTGGGACGGCAGCGGTCGCAAGGTCTCCCCATCACCGGCGACCAGCATCTTCAATGGCGGCCCCGAACTGGTCCGCGACGGGCGGCTGCACGTTACGCCTGCCACTGACGGAATGGTGCAGCCCGGCAACGCGAGCTTCTACTACGGCTGGGTGCACAAGCGCAACCCACGCACGCTGGCCGGGGTGGACACCGCCGGCAGGACCGTGTTCGTCACCGCAGACGGACGCAGTACGGACGCGCTCGGGCTGAGCATCCCCGAGAGCGCCGCCGTCGTCCGGGCACTCGGCCTGCGCGACGCGGTCAATCTCGACGGCGGCGGGTCGACCACCATGGTGGTCGACGGAGAAGTGATCAACAACCCGTCCGACGCGACCGGTGAACGCCCCGTCGGGGACGCACTGCTGATCCTGCCGGACCGGGACTGACCCGGCCCGGTCCGAGAACACCAGAGCCAGCGACCACTGACCGCCGGGAGCCGCCATGACCGCCGTCCCGATCCGCCGATCCCCCCTCCTGCTCGTCCTTGCCGCGCTGCTGCTCGCCCTCGCATCGACCCCGCCGGCGCTCGCCACCGCCTCGACAGCGTCACCTGCCCGGCAGGTGGGCGGGTCAGGGGTCCCGTCCCGGGGTGCCGAGGTCGTCGCGGTCACCCAGGTAGCCGACCGGCAGGTCGACCTGTCGGTCCGGTCACCGGCCCTCGGCGGCCGGACGGTGAACGTACGTCTGCTCACGCCCGATGGCTGGGACCCGGGCGACCGGAGCCGGCACTGGCCGACGCTCTGGCTGCTGCACGGCTGCTGCGGGGACTACACGTCATGGACCGCTCGGACCGACGTCGCGCGGACCGACAGCCTGCGCGACGTCCTCGTGGTCATGCCAGAGGCCGGCTGGAACGGCTGGTACAGCGACTGGTGGAACTACGGCCAGGGCGGTGACCCGGCGTGGGAGACCTTCCACACCAAGGAACTGCGCCTGCTCCTCGAGCACGACTGGGGGGCGAGCCCGAATCGCGTCGTGGCGGGACTTTCGATGGGCGGCCAGGGCGCCCTGCTGTATGCCGCCCGGCACCCGGGGATGTTCAAGGCGGCCGCGGCGTACTCCGGTTCCGTGCACCCGCTGCTCAATGACGAGTCGACGAACCGCATCATGGGGTTCTTCGCCGGTCAGGGCGACGACCCGCTGAGGGTCTGGGGCGACCCGGTCGCGCAACGTGACGTCTGGGCGGCCCACGACCCGTTCCACCTGGCCAAGCGCCTCACGTCGATCCCCGTCTACCTGTCGTGCGGTGACGGCACCACCGGCCCATTGGACCCGCCGGGCAGCACGAGCGCGCTCGAGGCGGACTTCAACAGGCAGAACCAGGCCCTCGCGAGCGAGCTCGAACGTAAGGGCGCGAAGCAAGTGACCACCAACTTCTACGGACCGGGGACCCACGGCTGGCCGTACTGGGAGCGTGAGTTGCACTCCTCGCTACCGATGCTGCTCCAGGCCCTGAGGGCCGACGGCTGAACGGCCGCGTGCCGAGATCACCCGCCGGGGCATCCCTGCCGCGCCATGGCCGACATCGTCCGGGACACGCACGGGCGCAGCCGGGAGCGACGTGCCCGACCGGCGTGTGCGATGGGCGGTCGTGCGGTCATTGATCGTTCTGTACCACCACCCGAGAGGGGTGAGAACGGCCCGGACCCGGCGGTTGGCGTCGTCATCTGCGGTAAGGCCGACTCGGCGGAGATCGTGGTCGTGTACTGCAACCGTCCTCGCCCAGCCGACCCGCGCGAGCGTTTCCAGCGCACGCGGCCGACCTCCACGAAGGAGGAGCGGAGTGCGAGGTCCTCATGAGGGAACCCGTTGGGCGCCATCTCGGGGAACGCCACCATGTGGGCTCCCCGCTCGGCTGCATGTCGGATCCAGCGGACGATCGACTCGGCATCTCCCGCGATATCGCCGACGGCGGAGTCGATCTGATTCATGGCGAGACGCAGGTAACGTATCCACCAAGTCCAATCGTCACATCGACATAATGGGCTCTCTCGCTCCGCCGGGCAGCACAGATCACAACCTGGCCGGGCCCCTCCGGGGTTCGGCGAGACCTCAGTCCGCGGTCTGGCCGGACGTCCCGGCACTCGCGTATACGCGGCTCGCGAACTCGGCGATCTGTTCGTCGCTCAGATTCTTCGCAAGATTTGCCTCCGTGATCATGCCGACCAGACGGTGGCCGCCCTGGACGTCGATCACCGGCAACCGCTTGATCTGGTGTTCCTCCATGGTCGTCAGGACATCGCCGGCGTCCGCTTCGGCATCGATCCAGTGCACCTTGGCCTTGAGTGATCCGGCTTGCACGGTTGCCGGGTCGATGCCCTCGGCGCAGCATTTGACGACGATGTCACGGTCGGTGATCAAGCCTGTGAGCTTGTTGTTGTCGCCGCAGATGGGCAGGCAACCGACGTTCAGATCGCGCATCATCTTCGCCACGTCGAACAGCGACTGGTGCGCACCGACGCACTGCACGCCGCCAGACATGATGTCTCGCGCTCGCAGTTTCTCAGCCATGATTTCCTCCCGTACCGACAGCGTTGCCTCCTCCGTCATCGATCACAACACGAATGGCTCAACACCGCTCCTCGGAAGCGTCAGCGATACAGGGATCCCGAGCGTCGCGCCCGACCGGATCGGGCCGGAGCGGCCCAGGCGGACATCGGGAAGGGCCTTGTCGGTGCTGCCGGATCCTCGGACGGAGCGCCCCGGGCTTACGAACCTGGAGTCGGTGCGGGTTGCCATAGCGGCTGCTGGTCCGCAGGGTCCGGCCGGCGGCCCTACCGTGTCGCAGGCGCAGGCGCAGGCGCAGGCGCAGGCGCAGGCGAGGGCGAGGGCGCAGGTGCAGGCGAGGGAGCGGCTGCCCAGGAACCGGCGGTCTTCTTGTCGGTGTCGAGCACGTCCTCGCCGTACAGATCATGCAGCCAGTTGGTCTGGTAGATGGTGTCGAGGTAGCGCTCGCCGAGGTCCGGGCCGATGGCCACTGCGGTGAGTTCGCTTGCGTCATGCCTGGCCAACCAGTCCATTGCGCCGCTGATCACCGTGCCGGTGGAGCCGCCGAACAGGAATCCGCTCCTGGCCAGACGATGGCAGGTACGTACGGTGTCCGCCTCCTCGACACGAATCACCTCGTCGACATAGGACACGTCGAGCAGCGGCGGGCGCATGCTCATGCCCAGACCGGGAATCATCCGGCGGCCCGGCGAACCGCCGAAGGACACCGAGCCGACGCTGTCCACCGCGATGATCCGCACCGGCCGGTGCCATCCCCGGAAGTAGCGCGCACAGCCCATCAGGGTCCCGGTGGTGCCGGCTCCGACGAACAGCACGTCCAGCCGCGGGAACTGACGGGCGATCTCCGGCGCGGTCGTGCGGTAGTGCGCCTTCCAGTTGCTCGGATTGGTGTACTGGCTGAGCCACACATACCGGTCGTCGGAGGCGCACAGCGAGCGGACGTACTCGAGCCGCGCGCCGAGAAAGCCGCCGTTCGCCTCCTGTTCGGCGATCACGTGCACCTGGCTGCCCAACGCCTCCATCATCATTCTGTTCGACAGATTGCCGCGGGAGTCCGTCACACACAGGAACCGATAACCCTTGCTGGCCGCGATCATGCTCAGCGCCACGCCGAGGTTTCCGGACGAGGACTCGACCAGGATCGACTCCGGCGTCAGGATTCCATCGCGCTCAGCGGCCTCCACCATCTCGGTCGCGGCCTTCAACTTGATCGAGCCGGCGAAGTTGAAGCCCTCACACTTCAGGAAGAGCGAATGCCCGAAGATCGACCGGAGGTCGACATAGAGATCCTCTTCATTGAAGGCGTAGGGAGCGGAAATGACGGGCACGATGTGGTCTCCTCATGTCTGGAGCAGAGCATTTTCGGAACTTCCATCCGGCCATGGGCGGGCTCCTCGCTTGTGCGGGCGAGACCCCGTGCCCAACCAGGCGGGACGGGGCCCTGCGTCAGCGGCCGCTGTCTCGTGGGTCAGGACCTGCTGCGACGTGACCGGTGGTCTCTTCTGGGATCAGCCCTGAAGGAGCCTCCTGGGCTCTCGGCCGGCTCATCCGTACCGGCTCAGTTCGTGGAAGAAGTCGTCGACGACGTGCAACTCTCCGCGGCGGGCCACTTCGGTGTACACGTACTTGCCCACCGCGAGGTCGAGCACTCCGAGGCCGAAGGGCGAGAACACCACCGGCCGGTCCGTCGGCACCGTCACCCGCCCGGCCATCACGTCGTCCAACGTGCCGTGCAGGAAGTCCCGGTTGCCCGTGAGTTGCTCGGCCAGATGCGGCGACGTGTCGGCCTTGAGGCAGTGCTCGACGTCATCGACGATGTTGGTCGAGGCGAGCAGGATCTCCGGCGCGAGGTCGCGCAGCGACACATGCAGCACCAGCGGATTGTGTGCGAACCATGACAGGTCACTGACGTGCGGTTGACCGGCGACTGTGGCGAAGACGACCAGGTCGCTGTTTCGGATCAACTGTTCGGCGCTGTCGTGCACGTTGATTCGGCCGGCGGGGTCCGACTGCTCCAGGTAGCACCGGAAGCCTGCCGCGCTCTCGGCGGACAGGTCGTGTACGCCGATCTCGTCGAACGACCAGCCGGTGCCGACCAGGAAGGTGTGGATGTAGCGGGCGATCAAGCCCACCCCGAAGAACCCCACGCGCTTCGGCCGCGGCCGGTCGCGGCTGAGCCAGTCTGCCGCCGACGCAGCCGACGCGGCCGTCCGGGTGGCGCTGATGATCGAACTTTCCAGACAGGCGAACGGGTAGCCGGTGTCATGGTCGGTCAGGATCAGCACGGCCGAGGCCCTTGGGACGCCGGCCGTCACGTTCTCGGGGAAGCTGGAGATCCACTTCAGGCCGTCCACCTGTGTCTCCCCGCCGATCGAGGCGGGCAGCGCGATGATCCGGGAGGACGGGCGGTCGGGGAATCGCAGGAAGTACGAAGGCGGGTTCACCGAATCACCGGCGCCGTGCACCCGGTAGGTGGCCTCGACCAACTCTGTGATCCGCTTCTCGCATCCGTGCAGCGTGCGCCGGACCTGGGCACCGGAGATCACCGCGAACGGTGGCACGGTCATCGGTGCGACCCTTGCGGACTCTCTCGCGGTGGAATCGACGGTGGTCATTGCGCGGTCACCTCCACGGTCGGCGAGCAGTCGGCCAGACGCACCGGTTCGGCCATGGCGACGAGCACCTCGCGCGGTCCCTCGAAGGGCTCCCTGCTGTGCGCGGTGCGGACGTTGTCGACGAGCATCAGGTCGCCGGCCTGCCACGGTTCGCGTACGGTGTTCGCCTCGTAGACGCTGTTGAGCAGCTGCACGACGTCCTCGCCGATCGGGTCGCCGTTGCCGAAGCGGGTGTTGAACGGCAGCCCGTCGGCGCCGTAGACGTCCACCAGGTACTCGTGCACCTCGGGGGCCATCGTCCACTCGTTGAGGAACGCGATCTGGTTGAACCAGCAGCGTCGGCCGGTGACCGGGTGGCGCACCACGGCGCTGCGTCGCTGTCTGGTGCGCAGTCCACCGTCGGGCTGCCACTCGAACGTGATCGCGTTGGCGCGGCAGTAGCGCTCGACCGCGCCCCGGTCCTCGGTGCCGAAGGCCTCGGCGACGGACGCGCCGATCTCGTCGTTGTAGCTGCGGGTGAGCAGCCAGCCCTCGCGCTCGAACCGCTCGGTCAACTCGGCGGGCAGTGAGTCGAGCACGGTCGGTGAGTCGGCCACAGCGGTCGCACCGCCGTCGGTGGGCGCACTGAGACAGGCGAACATCATCAGGCCGGGGAACTCAAGCGTGTAGCTCAGTTCGTGGTGCATGCACATCGGCTGGTTCGGCGGCCACTTCGATGAGGAGTACACCCCGTCGGAGTAGGCCTGCCGGGGCGCGAAGGCCTCCTGCTCGGTCATCAGACCGGTGGCCAGCTTCGAGAAGACGGCCCCGGTCTCGGCCGCGTCACGCAGCCCGAGGCCGCGGACCAGGACCGAGCCGTGCTCGGCGACGACTGCGCGCAGCGCGTCCCGGTGCTCGGCCGCCCAGGCCGGCGCGTCGCCGGTGGCCTCGGCCCGCAGCCGTGGGGGTCCGCCGGAATCCAGCTCCACGTCGACCAGCAACGCCGTGGATGTGAACGACATCTCGATTTCCTTTCAGCTGACACTCAGGAAGAAACGAACAATTCGGCAGCGTGCAGCACGGCCTTTGCTGCCTCGGCCGGACGGGTACGCAGGAAGTAGTGGCCGCCGTCGGCGAGCTCGTGCAGGTCGACCTGCTCGGCCAGAAGCTGCCAGTCCCGGTACCGGCGCTGGTACTCCGCCGTGCTCGGGTCGTCCGCGGCAACGACCACGGTGACCGGCGCGGAGAGCTTCTGCGCCGGCGGGCGCTCCAGGGCATCGGCGAAGTAGTGGTGTGCGGACACGCAGTCGTGCCGGTAGGCGGCGCCCACGTGCTCGGCGTGCTGCTCACCCAGCTCACCGAGCGCGGTGTGGCCGCCGTGCGTGCTCAGGCTCGCGGCGATCTCGGCGTTGCTCCGCCCGGTCAACTCGGTGATGGTGGCGCGCCGGTCGTCGGCGTCACCTAGCAGTTGCGCGCCGAGGAACACCCGTTGGACGTCCACCCCGCGCTCCTGCAGCTTTCTGGCCGTCTCCACGGCCAACGCGGTGCCCGAGGAGTGGCCCCACAACAGGACTCTGGTCAGGCCACGTCCGTTGATCTCGTCGACGACCTGCTCGACCACCTGTGTCATCGGCGCGAGCGGCTCGCTCTCGGCGGCCACGTCGTGACCGGGCAGCTCGACGGCGTAGACCGCCGGTCCACCGTCCGGCAGGGCCCTGGCCATCGGCTGGAAGTTCACCGCGTTGCCGCCGGCGTAGGGGAAGCACACCAGGGCTGCGGTCTGCGCACCGTCCGATTCCGACAGCGGCTGAAGCAGCCCGGCACGCCGCTCGGACCTGCCGTCGACCAGCCCGGCCAGATCGGCGAGGATCGGGTGACGGGTGACGTCCTTGAGGGACACCGCACGGTCCAGGACGATGGCCAGTTTTACTGCCGACAGCGACGTGCCGCCCCGGTCGAAGAAGTGGTCCCGCCGTCCGATCTGGTTCTGCGGGATGCCGAGCACCTTCGCCCATGCGGCCGCCAGCTGTTCTTCGGTCGGTGTATCCGGCGCGCGGTAGTCGTCCCGGACGACGTCGAGTTCTCCGGCGAGTGCCTGCAGAGTCCTTCTGTCGATTTTGCTGTTGGCCGTCAGCGGCAGAGTCTCCCGCCAGTGAAAGGCCGACGGAACCATGTACGCGGGCAGCGACTCACCGAGCCGGTCCAGCAGGGCGTCGACTTCGAGCGGCCACCGACCGGAGTAGAACGCCACCAGGTGCTTGCTCTGGTCGGCCCGTTCGGCGACCACGACCGCACCGTCGCGAACACCGGGCACCTGCAACAACGTGTTCTCGATCTCGCCGATCTCGATCCGGAAGCCACGGATCTTCACCTGGGTATCGCGGCGGCCGAGGAACTCCAGCTTTCCCTCGGGCGTCCAGCGGCCGTAGTCGCCGCCCCGGTAGAGCCGGGCGCCCTCACGGTGCGGATCGGCCAGGTAGGCCTGCCGGGTGCGCTCGGGGTCGTTGACGTATCCGCGGCCGACGCAGACGCCGGAGAAGACGATCAGACCAGGGGCTCCGAGCGGCACCGGGATCAGGTGCTCGTCGACGACGTAGACGTGCACGTTGTTGACCGCGGGACCCAGCAGGACCCGGTCTCCGTCGGGCACGCGGTCCATGACCTCGTGGTTGGTGTCGTCCGAGGTCTCGGTCAGCCCGTAGGCGTTGACCAGCTTGATCCCGGGCTGGGCGGCGAACCAGCGCTGCACGAGCTCCTTCTTCAGCGCCTCGCCCGTGACCGACACGCACCGCAGGTCCGGCAGCTCGCGGGGGTGCTGCTTCAGCCAGGACACGACCACGTCCAGGTAGGAAGGTACGACCTGGAGGACGGCGACCCGGCCGTCGACGATCTTGTCGACGAACCGCTGGACGTTCAGGATCACCTCCTGCTCCACCAGCAGGGTCCGCCCCCCGACCAGGAGCCCGGATACCAGCTGCCACAGCGAGATGTCGAAGCATTGGGGTGCGGTCTGGGCGACCACCTGTCCCTCGCCGATCTCCAGGTCGTCGATCTTGGCGTAGAGGTGGTTCAGCATGCCCGCGTGCTCGCACATCGCGCCCTTGGGCTCACCTGTGGAGCCGGAGGTGAAGTAGATGTACGCGAGCTGGTCCGGTGCGATGTGGAGGCCCAGATCATCGTCGGCATGGTCTTCCTCGTAGGCTGCGCCGACGAAGAGCTTTCGGACCCCGGACAGCGAGTCGAGGGCCTGGTCGAGCGTGGAGGTGCTGCCGGGTTCGGTCAGCACGAGCCCGCATGCGGCACGGGAGAGCATGGTCGCGAGGCGGTCGGCCGGGAAATGCGGCTCGATGGGCAGGTACACGCCGCCGGCCTTGAAGACCGCGAGGACGGCGGCCATCCAGTCCAGGTTGCGCTCGGTCACCACCGCGACGACACCCTCGGGGTGCAGCCCCCGCGCCAGCAGGGCTCGTCCCACCCGGTTGGCGCGCGCGTTGAGTTCTCGATACGTCAGTTGCTGCTCCCCGTGCACCGCGGCGACGGCGTCCGGGTGTGCCGCCACCCGCTGCTCGAACAGCTCGTGGAACCGGTGGTCCGGCAGTTCCCGGCGTGGACCGGCGAGTTCTTCGAGCTGGAAGTGGAGTTCCTCGGCGGAGAGCAGGCTCTGCCGCCCGTGCTCGGCGTCCGGATCGGCGGCGATGAGCGCGAGTGCGGTGAGGTGGTAACCGGCGATCCTGACGACGCAGTCCTCGTCGAGCGCGTCGGTCCGATACCGCAGGCGCAGCACAAGGTGGCCGCCGCGTTGCGAAAATCCCACCCACAGCATGGTGTCACCGGCGACTTCGCCGCCCACGCCGTGCGGATTGAACACGGCCTCGATCGACGGCTCGGCCAGGCCCAGTTCGCACCTCAGCTCGTCGACCGGGAAGTCCTTGTGCGACAGCAGGTCCGACGCGACTCGATGGGCGTCCAGCAGCAGCGTCCGCCACGAGTCGGGCTCGGTCGTCAGCCGGCAGGGCAGCGGCGGGCCGCCTTCCGCGGGGACGTATCCGGTCGTGACCTCGTGCTCGCCGGACAGCGCGGCGAGCACCTCGGCGTGCGCTGCCAGCAGCACCGAGTCGAGCGGCACCGCCAGGTCCTTGGCCAGCCGGCCCAACGCCGCCACGACATCGTCCGGGATCGGCGCCTCGTGTTCGCCGACGCCCTTCACCGGATTGAGTGTCCACCGCGGGATTTCGGTGAATCCACCGGCGACGAGCACATCGCGCCAGAACTCCCGGTCGGCCTGCGCTTGCATTCCCATCTGGTCGTCCCTCTCCATTCACCTTCGCCACCGTGCTGTTCAGCGCCGACATGGGCGGAGCTGCTATCCCATCCGCGCCAGCGCCTCGGACCTATCAGGGGCGTCTCGCATCTCCGTGGCGGGGTTTCCTCCCCAGCGTGCGTGCTGCGGGACCTCCTCGCCCTTCATGAGGAAGGAGTCGGGTGCGAGCACCGCGCCGGTGCCCATCGTCACGCCGTAATGGACATGGGCTCCCACACCGATGGTGCAGCCGGCTTCGAGGGTGCTGCGATCGGATTTGAAGGTGCCGTCCTCCTGCGAGTGGCACTGGATCTTGCTTCCCGCATTGAGCGTGCAGTCGTTGCCGACGGTGGTGAGCGTCCGCTCCGTCATATAGCAGCCGTCATCGAAGACCCTGCTGCCGATCCGAACCCCCAGCATCCGCCAGATCACGTTCTTGAACGGGGTGCCGTTGAAGATGTCGAGGTAGTGGTCGGGCACCTTCCAGAGGCGTTCGTGCCACCAGAAGTACGGGTCGTAGATGGAGCACACCTGCGGTTGCAGCGTGCGGAATGCCGCGATGCCGCGCTCCACCAGTACGAAGTAGACAGCGGTGAACCCGAGGCTGAGCACCAGGAACGCGGCGATCAGCACATGCCCGTAGGAGTTGTACAGCACGGCGTTCGCCAGGCCGAGCATCGTGAGCACGAAGAAGTGCAGCCACCGTACGAGCAGGAAGAAGACCATCGAGCGGATGTTGTAGTGGTTCTTCGCAGCGAGGTTGTGGCACAACTTGTCGCCGCTGCGCAGATGGTCGAACCGGGAATCGCGTTCGACCGACCGGGGGATCTCGAAGCACGGCGAGCCGAGCAGGCCCACCCCCTCGCGCACCTCGCCTTCGATCGGAACCATCACCTTCGTCGCGAGGAGACAGTTCTCGCCTGTCCTGGCGCCCGAGGGATAGGCGATGTTGTTCCCGAGGAAGTTGTATGACCCGATCGAGGCCCGGGACACCCGGAAGGACGTGCTCGAATAGTCGGCGTTGATGATGGAGAGCCCGTCGGCAACCATCGTCCCGCTCCCCACCGAGCACAGAAACGGGGTCTCGTGTTGCACCTCCGTGCCGAAGTTCGACCCGGTCTGCTCGACCCGGGACAAGTCGTATCCGAGGCCGCGCAAGTAGTGGACGATGTAGGAGCTGTCACCGCACAGCCATGTGAAGAACTTGATGTTGGTCATGCGGCTGATGGCCCGGTGCGCGGAGTAATGAAACCCGTACAGCGGATAGACCTTGTCCGGCTTGACGACCAGGTTCAGCAGGCGCGGAACGGTGAACATCACGGCCAGGCCCACGATGACGAAGCCGAAGAACAGCAGCAGCGAAAGGACCAGCGCGTCGATGTAGAGAGCCGGTGATGTGAGTTCCACCGTGCCCGAGCCCAGCCGGTTGTGCAGCGCCGGGACCAGGGTCACCAGCATGTACGCGCCCCCGACAGCCAGTGGCACGTAGAGGAAGAACAACTGAAGCACGGTGATGAGGCCGAAGCCGGCCCGGCGCAGCGTGCCGCATGTGGCCGGCCCGATCCTCAGGTAGTCGTGCTGCGTGAGCTGTGCCGGGGACCCGTGCCAGCGCTGACCGTCCGGGACCGCCTGGCCGCTGTACAGCGTGGACGTGTGGCCGAGTTGAGCCCCGTCGCCCATCGACGTGTCGATGTCGAGCACGGTCTTCTCGCCGATGAACACGTCCCGGCCGAGGGTGACCCGACCGGTCTGGATACGGCCGGCGTGCGCCCGGTAGCAGAGGAAGAACGAGTCTTTGCGGATCACCGTGCCGGCGCCGACCGTGAACAGGTCGGGGCAGGCCGGAACGCTGTGGGAGAGGATCGTGACCCCTTTGCCGATCCGTGCGCCCAGCGCTCGCAGGTACAGCACGTACAAGGGATTGCCGACGAAGAAGATCATCGGGTTGGCGTGGATCAGCACCTTGACGGTCCAGAAGCGCAGATAGGTCAGACCCCAGACCGGGAACTCGCGCGATTTCCACCGGCCGATGAGGAGCCATTTGGCCGCGATGGGGAAGGTGCACAGACCGACGAAACCGAGGCCTCCGAAGACTAACGATCGCAGGTAGACATCGATCACGCCCGACCCCGCGGAGACCCATGTATAGCCTCGGTCGGCAACAAGTCCGGTGAGGAACGAGTATCCCAGGAAAAGCAGGAACTGCAGGGTTCCGCAGAGGGCGTACCGCACCGTGCCGACTGGGGTCACCACCTCGGTCGGCACCGGGACCGACGGCTCGACGGGCGCGACATTCGCGAGCCCCGTCGCCAGGCTGCGGATCGTCGGGTGCCGGTAGATGTCCTTCATCGACGCCGAGGGAAGGTCCGCCCGCTTCCTGACTCGCGCGCAGAAATGAGCCATCACCAATGAGTTGGCGCCGAGGTCGTCGAAGAAGTGACTGTCGATCGACACCCGTTCGACGCACATGACGTCAGCCAGCACCTCGGCAAGGTCTTTCTCGATGCCGGTCTCCGGACCGGTGTATTCGCTTATATCGATTGCGGATCCGTCCGGCCCGGGCGTCAGGACGTCGAGGGATTTCTCCTCCATGCGAGCTCCTTGAGGAACTTTCGAGTGCCGTCGCCATTACGGTCGGCGCCCCGTACTCGCGCTTTCGATGGCCGGAGCGAGTGGTCCGGAAATAACGAGGTCGGGATCTGTTGTCCGGATCCCGAACCGCTGCCTCAGTCTTAGCTGTCCGCCGTCGGGCCGCCACTCGAACTCGGCTGTCTTAGCCCGGCCGTGGCCCTCCCGGTTCACCCCTTGTCCACGATCGTGCCCGGCGGAGCCCGTGGTCCTGCCCGGCGGCAGGCGCTGAGCTGCGCATGCGGCTCGCCGTACTGCACGTGAGTGGTGCGTGCCTGATCCGGGAGGAACTGCGCCGGGGCGCGGGGCGGTGACGACATCCGGGGCATCGCAGCTGTGAGGACGTGGAGCGACATCCGCGCGCCTCTCAGTGGTGGCGCGGTGGCACGCGCGGCCGCAACCGTCTGATGTCGCTCGACCAAGTGAGGTAGGCCCGCGCGCCCGCAGCGTGATCGCGGTCAGCCTCCGAGCTCATTCACCCGCTGGCGGCAAAACGTGGGCGCGGGCGCGCGAGGATGCCCTCGCCCTCGGCGAGCACGCCGTCATGTTGGCCGAGCGGCCGTAGGACCTCCGCCATGCAGGCATCTCGTTCCGGCCGCCTTCGGGAGTCGACCCCGCAGAGTGCGACCGACGCGTTGGGCAGAGCAGCCAATTCCTGTTCCGCTACTACGCCAAGTTCCTGTCCGGAGCACAGGACCACGCCAATGGTCCGATCGAGGATTCCATGCAGTAGTGGGGGAGACCTTCAGGAGCCACCGATGAGGGCTTGAAGAAGAGACGGTGGCCGCGGGTCACAGCATAGATCCCGCCCGTTGACGAGACACGTTCGAGGCCTTCACGGGCCGGATCGCGGGCCGCTTCGCCAAGGTCGAACCCCGGAGCCGGACAGGGAGGTCGGTGCTCGGTCCACTGGCCGACCTGTCGCGCAAGAACTGCTGGACGATCGCTGAGTGGGCCGTGGGAAGCCACCCCGCACGCATTGCAGCACCTGTTGTGCCGGGCGTCCTGGGACGCGGATGCGGTCCGTAACGAATTCCGGGGCTGCGTGGTCGAGCACCTTCACGACGACGCGGCGGTGCTGGTCGTCGACGAGGATCACCACGGGCTGTGTGCTGCTTGCTGGCAGCGGGCGCGGGCGCCCACGCTGCGCGCAGGCCACCTGCGGCGGCGCAACCGATCGGCCGTCAGCGCCACCCGTGTCCGGAAGGATGCCTATGACGTCCTGGCCGTCCCCGGGCGTCCGGAGCGGCCCGGACGCCCGGCGGTGACGCTC
>NZ_JBHVFF010000196.1:0-16224 GCF_042801895.1 Streptomyces sp. NPDC057543
TCGTCCCACATGAACCAGAAGCGGTCCTGTCCGGGCGTACCGAAGAGGTACAGGATCAGGTCCTGGTCCAGGGTGATGCGGCCGAAGTCCATCGCGACGGTCGTCGTCGTCTTGCCGCCGGTGTGCGTCAAGTCGTCGATGCCCGCGGACGCGGACGTCATCACGGCTTCCGTACGCAACGGGTTGATCTCCGAAACGGCACCGACGAACGTGGTCTTACCCACGCCGAAGCCCCCTGCCACCACGATCTTCGCCGAGGTGGTGGCCCGGGCAGCACCGCCGCTAGAGCTTGCGAAGTCCACTGAGCACCCTTTCGAGCAGTGTTACATCCGGCGCGCCGCCGGCCTCTCCATTGCCCGGCTGGTGGATGGCCACCATGCCGGCTTCCGCCAGGTCCGCGACAAGAATCCGGGCCACACCGAGCGGCATCGACAGCAGCGCCGAGACCTCGGCCACCGACTTGACCTCACGGCAGAGGTGGCAGATCCGCTGGTGCTCGGGGAGCAGCGTCCCCAGATGCGCGGGGTCGGCCGTGGTGGAGACCAGCGCCTCTATCGCGAGCTGGTAGCGAGGCCGGGTCCGGCCGCCGGTCATGGCATACGGACGGACCAGCGGCTGGTCGCCTTCACCGTCGTACGACGCGTGGTGCAGTGCCCCGTACGGATCGGGTGAGGCGGGTGGCGGGGTCATGAATCCTCCGGGCGTGACAGCAGAGTGTCGGCTTGCCGTCTGAAGGGGGCCGGTGGGGGCTCTATGCGGCCTGACGGGTGAGAAATGAGGGCATTACCTGGGGCAATCGAGTCTGTCATCGATCCGCGGCCGCCTAGTGGAGCAGGCTGCCTTGGAGCTCGGCACGGAGGTCCGGGGTGAGGACGGTGCCCGCCCGGTCGACCAGGAGTGCCATCTCGTACCCGACCAGACCGATGTCGGCGTCCGGGTGGGCGAGAACGGCCAGGGAGGAGCCGTCGGAGATGGACATCAGGAAGAGGAACCCGCGTTCCATCTCCACCACGGTCTGACTTACGGCGCCGCCTTCGAAGATCCGCGAGGCGCCCGCGGTCAGCGAGGTCAGACCGGAGGCGACGGCCGCCAGCTGGTCGGCGCGGTCACGGGGGAAACCTTCGGACATGGCCAGCAGGAGTCCGTCGGCGGAGACCACCACCGTGTGCGACACCCCGGGGGTGTTGTCCACGAAGTTGGTGATCAACCAGTTCAGATTCTGCGCGGCCTGACTCATCGGGCTCAACTAACGCTCCTGCTGGTGAGTGGGGCCGAGTGGAAAATTGCCGGTCGACTGGCCGTTGTTGGCCTGCCGTCCCTGCTGGATGCCCCGGCGGAGATTGGTCAACCGCCCGCGTACATCATCGGGCGCACGCGACACCTGAGGACCGGACTGATGGTTCTGCTGTTGGGCGGTGCCCGGAACCAGGTTGGCGCGAGGTACCCGGCGAGGCAGTCCGGAAGTGGTGACTCCGCCCGCCGCGGGCTTCTTGACCCGCTCCGCCTGCCGTACGAGTTCGTCGTTCGGCGAGGGCCGCCAGGAAGGTGTGGTGCCGCCGTTGTCGGCTCCGGTGCGGCGCGGCGCCGGAGCGGGAAGCTCCTGGCCGGGCTGGTGCGGGGCCGACGCGGGCGCCTGCGGCCCGGCGGGCGGCTGCTGACCGCCCTGCTGCGGGCCGTGGAACCAGTTCGTCTCCAGGGTGTCGTACAGCGGCGTACGACCGTCCCCGGGCCCGGCCGGCGGCAGCGCCTCGGGCTGCGGCTGCGGCGGCAGGACCGGACGGTACTGCCCGTCACCGTGGGGCGCGGCGGGCGGACGCGGGGCACCGAAGTCCCCGTTGTCCCGGTCGAGCTGACGCGGTGCCGGCAGGCCCTGGTCCTGCCCGGGCTGCGGCTGGCCGAAGTCTGGGCGGGCGAACTGCGCGGTGCTCGCCGGGTCCAGCGGCGACGGAGCCTGCGGGGCCGGGCCGGAGAAGTCCGGGCGGGCGAACTCGGCGGTGGAGCCGGGGCCCTGCCGGTCGTCCATGGCCGGCCGCGGGGCGAGCGGCGGGCTCATCGGCCGCTGGAACCGGCCGGTGGACTCGGGCTCCTCGTGACCGCGCGGGGCGTCCAGCGGGGTACGCCGCGGGGCGGACGGCTCGTCGGCGCCCCAGCTGGTGGTCTGCGGGCGCTGCGGCTGTGGATTGCCACCGGGCAGCTCGGCCCGCGGACCGCCGACCGGGGGCAGCTGACGACCGGGCTCGACCGGGCCGCCGGACCGCGGGAAGCCACCCTGGCCGGCCGGGTTCTGCCGGGCCCGCTGCGGCTGCGGCGTCCCCCACGGGGCGGGGCCGTTGGTCTGCCCCTGCTGGTCGAAGCGGTCCTGGTCGTTGCGGTTCTGGCCGTTGTGGCTCTGGTCGTTCCAGTCCTGGCGGTTCGGGTCCTGGCGGTTCGGGTCCTGGCGGTTCTGGCCGAACAGGTCGGCCCGTCCCGAGTCCGTACGGCCCGTTCCGTCGCCCTGGCCGCGCGCACCGAGCCTGGCGCCGTTGCCGAAAGCACCGGCGAGGCCACCGCCCTGACGCTGCGGCTCCTGGCGCGGGTTGTCCTGCGGACCGGCGTCGGCCGGTCCGTTGGACTGGAAGCCGGCGTTCTGCTGGCCCGGCTGACCCTGCTGGTCCTGCGGCCGACGGGGTCCGCCGTCCCGCGAGGGCAGTGCGGCGCGCGGACCGGAGCCCGCACCGACCTGACCACGCGCGGCGCCCGGACCCGAGGCGAGCCGGCCGGCCGGGGCCGCCGGAGCCCCACCGAGACCGGGACGGGAACCGTTGCCCTGCCCCGGACCGCCGGCACCGCCGAGCAGACCGCCGGGGGCGGACTGCTGCCCCGGCCCCTGCTTGGGGGCCGGCTGCTTGCCGCCGTGCGCCACATCGACGGGCAGCATGACCAGCGCGGTCGTACCACCGGAGTCGGAGGGCCGCAGCTGGATCCGGATGCCGTGCCGCAGGGACAGCCGGCCGACCACGAACAGACCCATGCGGCGGGAGACCGAGACGTCCACGGTGGGCGGCGAGGCGAGCCGCTCGTTGATCGCCGCGAGGTCCTCGGGGGAGAGGCCGATACCCGTGTCGTGGATCTCGACCAGCACCCGCCCGTCGGGCAGCGCGTGACCGGTGACCCGCACCTTCGTCTGCGGCGAGGAGAACGACGTGGCGTTCTCCAGCAGCTCCGCGAGCAGGTGCACGAGGTCGTTGACCACGCGGCCGGCGACCTCGGTGGCGGGCACCGCGGCCAGTTCGATGCGCTCGTACTGCTCCACCTCGGAGGCGGCGGCCCGGAGCACGTCGACCAGTGGGACGGGGCGGGTCCACCGGCGGCCCGGCTCCTCGCCCGCGAGGACGAGGAGGTTCTCGCCGTTACGGCGCATGCGGGTCGCGAGGTGGTCGAGCTTGAAGAGCGAGGAGAGCTGGTCCGGGTCGGCCTCGCGCGACTCCAGTTCGGAGATGAGCGAGAGCTGACGCTGGATGAGGCCCTGGCTGCGGCGCGAGAGGTTGGTGAACATCGCGTTGACGTTGCCCCGCAGAAGGGCCTGCTCTGCGGCGAGGCGGACCGCCTCGCGGTGCACGTCGTCGAAGGCCGCGGCCACCTGGCCGATCTCGTCCCGGGAGTGCACACCGACCGACTCGACCGAGGTGTCGACGTCCTGCGGGTCGGCCTCGGAGAGCTGCTTGACGAGCTCGGGCAGCCGGTCCTGCGCGACGCGCGTAGCGGTGTCCTGCAGCCGCCGCAGCGAGCGGATCATCGACCGGGCGACGACGAAGGCACCGACCAGTGAGACACCGAGCACCAGCAGGATGAGCGCACCGCTGATGATCGCTTCGCTCTTCGACTGGTCGCGGAGCTCGCGGGCCTTGCCCTCCATGTCGCTGAGGAGGGTCTCCTCGATCGTCTTCATCGCCTGGATCTTGGTGGAGCTCTGGTCGTACCAGTCCAGGTAGGAGCGCCGCGGGGTGCCGGTCATGCCCGAGGGGCTGTCCAGCACCTTCTTCGCGTAGGTGTTGGCGGCCTTGATCTCCGGGTTGCCCTCGTCCAGCGTGGCGGTCAGCTCGTCGGCATTGTTGCCGGTGGCCTCGTAGACGGCGGCGAAGGAACGGCGTGCCGTGGCCTCCTTGCGCAGTGCGGCGCGGCCGAACTGCTGGTCGTTCTCGTCGAGGTGTGGCTGCTTGTCGTTGCCGCCGGGCAGGGCCGCGGCGATGATCGCCCGCTGGACCGAGGCGTACTCCTTGGCGGAGGAGAAGGCCGCCAGCGCCCGGGTCCGCTTGATCATCTCCGCGTTGCTGGTCGCCTGCGCCATGTCCTGCGAGAGGCTCAGCAGCGAGGTGATGAGCTGGCTGTACTGGTCGACGGTCTGGAGACTCGGGGTGCCCTTGGCGTACGCCGTCTTGCGGATATTGCGGATCTCGGTCAGCTGGCTGGCGATCTGCTGGACGCTCGAATAGATGCCTTCGAGGGCCTCGTCGCCGGACGGGTCGCCGATCGAGTTCGTGGCTTCGAGGAAGGCCGCCTTCGCACGGTCGGACTTCTTGCGGGGCTCGGTGACCTTGAAGTCGTCGGCCTTGACCCCGTTGGACAGCGGACCGGCCGAGCGGTCGCGCTCCTCCTGGAGCGCCTGGGCGAGCGTGGTCGCCTGCTTGGTCATCTTGGTCAGCAGCTGCATGTGATCCAGCTGCTGCATGTCGTTCATGGAGTCGTTGATCCGCAGCCCGCCCAGCGTGGTCGCGGCGACCACGGGAAGGGCGAGCAGGGAGACCAGACGCGTGCTGATGCGCCAGTTGCGCAGAGCCACTCGCGAGCCCGTGTTGACGGGACCCCGGGGCTTGAGCGACGAGATCGGGTCGGTGTCGGCGGCCGCCGTGGCACCGGGGCCCCGGTCACGGTCGCTGCTGTCGCCGGCCGAGGCCGGTCCGGGGTTCTGGGCGTGCTGGGGCGAGGATCCGCGGTCGGTCCCGCCGTGCGGCTCCTGTTCCGCCGCAGCGCTGCCATCCCTCTTGAAACGTCCCTGCACTAGCGTCGCAACCTCTGGACCAGGCGTCCCTCCGCGCGAAGCGGATGGGACGGTGTCGGCGTCGTGGGGCGTCGTACCCGCCCCATGGTGGTCGTGAGTGACCGGCGCTCTTCCCCTTCCCGCCGCCACTCGGCGCTGCGTTGCGCCCCCTGCGCGCCGGCCTGAAACCCGCGGCGGTGCGTGGAATTCCAGCACAGTGCCGGATCTCCAACAAGGGCCCCGTACCCGGCTGTGACCTGGATGACGCGTTGTGATGGCTGCGTAACAAGCCGTGGAGCGTGTTCGCGGTCAAAGTGGATCATTACGGGTGAATCGACGAAGGGTGAAGGGTGTCCCAGTCGACATGATCAGGAGCGGAATGGCTGATTCAGTGACGCAATGTCCGTTTCTTCCAAGGTGATCGACCGCCCGAAATGAGGTAATTGTCAACGTGTTCGTGAGCAAACTCACATGATGATCGCCGTCTCATCCGGGCTTCCGAAGGGAATTCGATGTTTAGCCTGACGCTTTACAGGGATGGCAAATCCGACAACCGGCGCCCCTCCGGGCGGCGCCCGTACCGACAGGGTCCGAACGGCAGATGAAGACGACGATGATGTTCCGCAACATTGCCAACCCCCGGCGCACCACGCTGGCGCACCTCAAGGACGCCGAAGAGCTGCGGACGCCGGAACTGCCGGAGCACGCGCTCGACCTGCCCACCCAGACGGCCAACCCCCGCCGCACCATCCTCATGGAAGCCCCGGCAACGGTCGCGGCCGCGGAGTAATGCGCACGTCGTCCCCCTCACCCGCGCTTAACGCCTCGCCCTGCGAGGTTTGCCCCGTCGCGCCGCCCGGCACGGACGCTCGCGCCGTTGGCCAAAAGCCCTAGTAGCTCCTCCCTCAAGGTATTGAGGACCGGGGGGGGGACCCCCTCCGAGGGCTTCCGGCCGCCTTGCGATCGGACGCACCGGACGACGCTCCTTTCGGGCAAACCTCGCAGGGCGAGGCGTTAGCCTGGAGCGTCAGTCTTCAGCCAGCAAGCAAGTGAGGGGCGACAGCATCCCGTGCGCATCGCCAGGTTCTCCATCGACGGCAATGTCGCCTTCGGCGCCGTCGAGGGCGACGGGCCCGATGGTCTCGTCCTCGACATCATCAAGGGCATTCCGTACGCCGAGTTCGAGCTCTCCGGCACGAAGGTCCCGCTGAGCAAGGTCCGCCTCCTGCCGCCCGTGCTCCCCAACAAGGTCGTGGCCATCGGCCGCAACTACGCGGAGCACGCCGCGGAGCTCGGCAACGAGGTGCCGGACGTCCCCATCACCTTCTTCAAGCCCACCACCTCGGTGATCGGCTCCGGCGACGCCATCGAGTACCCCTCCTTCTCGAATGAGCTCCACCACGAGGCCGAACTGGCCGTGGTCATCGGCCGCATGTGCCGCGAAGTGCCGCGCGAGCGCGTGAAGGACGTCATCTTCGGCTACACCTGCGCCAATGACGTCACCGCCCGCGATGCCCAGAAGCGCGAGAAGCAGTGGGCCCGGGCCAAGGGCTTCGACACGTCCTGCCCGCTCGGCCCCTGGGTGGAGACCGACCTCGACCCCAGCGACCTGACCATTCAGGCCACGGTCAACGGCGAGCAACGCCAATTGGGCCGTACGAGCGACATGATCCGCTCGATCGAGGATCTTGTCGTCCACATCACGGAAGCCATGACGCTGCTCCCGGGCGATGTGATCCTCACCGGCACTCCCGCAGGGGTCGGACCCCTCCATGTCGGCGACGAGGTCGCCGTCACCATCGAAGGCATCGGCACTCTCACCAACAAGGTGATCAAGCGTGGTTAACGCACCTGTCCGCGTACGTTTCTGTCCCTCCCCGACCGGCAACCCCCACGTGGGCCTGGTCCGCACCGCCCTCTTCAACTGGGCCTTCGCGCGGCACCACGGCGGCACCCTGGTCTTCCGTATCGAGGACACCGACGCCGCCCGCGACTCCGAGGACTCCTACAACCAGCTCCTGGACTCGATGCGCTGGCTCGGCTTCGACTGGGACGAGGGCCCCGAGGTCGGCGGCCCGCACGCCCCGTACCGCCAGTCGCAGCGCATGGACATCTACAAGGATGTCGCCGAGAAGCTCCTCACCGGCGGATACGCCTACCACTGCTACTGCACCACCGAAGAGCTCGACATCCGCCGCGACGCAGCCCGCGCCGCCGGCAAGCCGTCCGGCTACGACGGTCACTGCCGCGACCTCACGGCCGAGCAGATCGCCGCGTACGAGGCCGAGGGCCGCACGTCCATCGTCCGCTTCCGGATGCCCGACGAGGCACTCACCTTCACCGATCTGGTCCGCGGCGAGCTGACCTTCCAGCCGGAGAACGTGCCGGACTACGGCATCGTCCGCGCCAACGGCGCCCCGCTCTACACGCTGGTCAACCCGGTCGACGACGCGCTGATGGAGATCACCCACGTCCTGCGCGGCGAGGACCTGCTCTCCTCCACCCCGCGGCAGCTCGCCCTCTACAAGGCGCTCATCGAGCTGGGCATCGCCAAGAGCACCCCCGCGTTCGGCCACCTCCCGTACGTCATGGGCGAGGGCAACAAGAAGCTCTCCAAGCGCGACCCGCAGGCCTCGCTCAATCTCTACCGCGAGCGCGGCTTCCTGCCCGAGGGGCTGCTCAACTACCTCTCCCTGCTCGGCTGGTCCATCGCCGAGGACCGCGACATCTTCTCCGTCGAGGAGATGGTGGCCGCGTTCGACATCGCGGACGTCAACGCGAACCCGGCGCGCTTCGACCTGAAGAAGTGCGAGCACATCAACGCCGAGCACATCCGCAAGATGGACGTGAAGGCGTTCACCGAGGCCTGCGGCCCCTGGCTGAAGGCCCCGTTCGCCCCGTGGGCCCCGGAGTCCTTCGACGCGGAGCAGTTCGCGGAGATCGCCCCGCACGCCCAGACCCGGGTCACGGTCCTCTCGGACATCACCGCCAACGTCGACTTCCTCTTCCTCGACGAGCCGGCGACGGACGAGGCGTCCTGGAACAAGGCGATGAAGGAGGGCTCCGACGCCCTCCTGACCACGGCCCGCGCCAAGCTGGCCGACGCCGAGTGGAACGCGGACGCCCTGAAGAACGCCATCCTCGCCGCCGGCGAGGAGCACGGCCTGAAGCTCGGCAAGGCCCAGGCCCCGGTCCGCGTAGCGGTCACCGGCCGCACGATCGGCCTGCCGCTCTTCGAGTCCCTGGAGATCCTGGGCCGCGAGAAGACCCTGGCCCGCATCGACGCGGCACTGGCCAAGCTGGCCGCGTAGCGGGTTCGCATCACACGATGGGGTGGCTGCTCGGCCGAGCAGCCACCCCATCGGTATTCAATCGTATTCTGGCTTCATGGCTGACACCACGATCAAGATCGACGAAGGCATAAGGGATCGCCTCCGCACCCTGGCGGAGGAACGCGGCATGAGTACGCGGGCGTATGTCGAGCGCGTGGTCGCGGCCACGCCGACGGAGTCGGAGCAGGCGGAGCGAACGGCGCGCGCCGTCGCGTACGTCCGCGCGAATTTCGGCGTGGACCTCTCCGACGAGGATCTGAGTGCCGCGAGGGAATGGCGGGCGGAGCTCCTGGCCCGGCGGCTGGGTGAGCGTCGGTGATCGTCCTCGACCACACGGCCGTGCTCGCACTCTGCCGAGGCCATCGGATGCTGTCCGGGCTCGCGGTGATCGGGACGGACGAACCCGGCCAGCGTGCGCATGTTCCCGCGCTGTGCCTGCTGGCGGCGAGCCTCGAACTGCCCGGTGCCACCGCGCATGTGGGAGCCCTGCCGGCCGTGGAATTCCTGTCCCTGGACTTCGCGGCGGCGGCTGTCGTGGAGCAGACGGTTTCAGCGGGCGTCGACTGGCGGCACGCGCACGCGGTATATGCGACGGCAACGGGTGAGCCGGAGAGCCTGGTACTGACGGCGACTCCCGAGGCGTACATCGGGACGGGGGTGTGGGCGGTCGATATCGGCAAGCCCTGACGTGCTGTGCGTCGGTCGGAGACCACGATCCCGCCACGTCACTCACCTCCCGGGTCCTGGTACCGGAACTGGAGCTTCTTCAGCCGCTCCCCGAACTGTTCCCTCAGCGGCGCGTAGGCGTCGTCGCAATGCGCGTTCCACGTCAGGTCGTTGAGGTAGGCGTGGCAAGTGATCGGGAACAGCAGGGATGACACGACAAGAGGCGACCTGTACGAAGTCGGCAGTCTCGTCCATGACCCGGTGGCCCGGTGGCCCGGACGACCTGTTCATCCCCGAGGAGATCGACGACCCGAAGATTGTCTTCATCGGTCTCAGAGCACAGCGAAACCCACCGCACTGTCCGCGTAGGAATCTACGCTGGGCCGCATGACGATCCGCGCCGTTCTCTGGGACATCGACGACACGATCTTCGACTACACGGGTGCCGACCGCGTCGGAATGCGCAGGCATCTCGAACAGGAGGGCCTGCCCGACGGATACGACTCCGTCGAGCAGGCCCTCGTCGCGTGGCGGGCGATCACCGATGCGCACTGGGCGCGGTTCGCCGGCGGGGAGACGGACTTCCAGGGGCAGCGCCGGGACCGGGTCCGGGAGTTCGTCTCGCGGGCGCTGGACGACGCCGAGGCCGACGACTGGTTTGCTCGGCACGCGGCCCACTACGAGGCCGCCTGGTCGCTCTTTCCTGATGTGCTGCCCGCCCTGGACCGGCTGGCGGACGGGTTCCGGCACGGGGTGCTGTCGAACTCCAGCATCCACAACCAGGACCGCAAGCTGCGCGCGCTCGGTGTGCGGGAGCGGTTCGAGGCCGTGGTGTGCGCCGTGGAGCTGGGCGTCTCCAAGCCCGAGGCCGGCGCCTTCCACGCAGCCTGCGCGGCGCTGGCGCTGGATCCGCAGGAGGTGGCGTACGTGGGGGATGAACCGGACATCGATGCCAGTGGCGCGGTCGCCGCGGGGCTGATGGGGATCTGGCTCGACCGGGGCGGCCGCGGCGGACGCCCCGAACTCGTCCGGATCAGCGGGCTCGATCAGCTGCCCGGCCTGCTGGGGCCTGCCCGACCTTGATCCGCCGGACAGGTCCTGGCGGGCAATACCCGTTTTGGAGCGCCGGACACCTTCGGGTAATGTTCTTCCTGCGCCGCCCGAGCGGGACGGAAGATCCGAACGGGAAGCGCAAACCGAACAAAACCCCTTCAAGGGGTTGAGTTTTGGTGGGCTATGGTGTAATTGGCAACACTACGGTTTCTGGTACCGTCATTCTAGGTTCGAGTCCTGGTAGCCCAGCGCAGAAATGCAAGAGTAGTAACAAGCCCCCGTTGTGTAGCGGCCTAGCACGCTGCCCTCTCACGGCAGTAGCGCCGGTTCGAATCCGGTCGGGGGTACAGATCCTTCCCGCGAGATCGTCTGGGTCGCACCCACGCTCTCGATGCAGGATCGCTAGGGCCCCCGTTGTGTAGCGGCCTAGCACGCTGCCCTCTCACGGCAGTAGCGCCGGTTCGAATCCGGTCGGGGGTACTTGTAACACCATGGGCTATGGTGTAATTGGCAACACTACGGTTTCTGGTACCGTCATTCTAGGTTCGAGTCCTGGTAGCCCAGCGCAGAAATGCAAGAGTAGTAACAAGCCCCCGTTGTGTAGCGGCCTAGCACGCTGCCCTCTCACGGCAGTAGCGCCGGTTCGAATCCGGTCGGGGGTACAACAGAGCGACAGAGAAGGGCCCTTCACTCCGGTGAGGGGCCCTTCTGCTTGTCCGTCAGAACGTCCGCCAAAATGTCTGCCGATCGTCCGTCAGAGTCCGTACCGCCGCGCCGACTCCTCCTCCTGGGCCATCCTGCGCAGCGACATCAGCAGCGGCTCGTAGAGCACGGCCGACGCGACCGCCGTCTCCACCTGCTCCGCCTCCGTGGGGTATGTCTCCATCATGTCCAGGTCCTGGACGGCGACTTGGTGCATGAGGCGGGCCTGCTCGGCGAGGTACTCGACATCGCAGGGATAGCCGAGCCGGATGAGGGTGGCCACCGACGACACCAGCGCGCGATGGGCGGGGGACAGGGAGCCGAGCTCCTGCGAGGTCGCCCAGCCGAGCCGGTCCAGGAGCCGTTCGACCTCCTCGCGGGCGGCCGCCGTCTCGGGAGCCTCCTCGTCGGGGTCCGGACCGTGCGGGAGCGACCACAGGGCGGCGCCCAGGCGGATCGTGCGGCCCAGGGACTCGTCGTCGACATGGGAGAGGACCTCACGGGCCGTCGCCACGGGCAGACGGCCCACCTGGATCAGGGCCCGCACCAGGCGCAGCCGGCGCAGATGGCTCTCGTCGTACTCGGCCTGCGTCGCGCTGATCCGGTGACCCGGCCGCAGCAGTCCCTCGCGCAGGTAGTACTTGATCGTCGCGGTCTTGACGCCGCTCTTCTCGCTCAGTTCCGAGAGTCGCATGTTCCGTGCCTTCCCTTGCGCCACCTCTTGGGCAGTGCCACTATCCAATCATTGGATAGTGGCGCTCTCCAATGGGAGAAGGGGGTACGGCCATGTTCGCGAAGCCGATTCCGGGGCGGACGACCGCCGCAGCCGAGGGGGAGGTGGTCGTCCTGCTCATCGGGATGCGCATCAACCACTTCTGGGGCGTGCATCATTGGCTGCCCGTGCTGGTGGCAATGCCGCGCATGCTGCGGGAGTTGAGCAAGGACAAGGGGCGCGGTCTGCTCGGCTACACACTGCTGTCCGGCTCGCCGCGGACGTACTACGTCGTCCAGTACTGGGAGTCGAGGGAGAAGCTGTACGCGTACGCGAGCGCTCCCGACATGTTCCATCGCAAGGCGTGGGCGATGATCAACCGCAAGGAGAAGAAGTCCCGGCAGCACGTGGGCCTGTGGCACGAGACGTACATAGTGCCCGAGGGCGGCTACGAATCGATCTACGCCGATATGCCGGCCTACGGACTGGCCGCGGCGACCGGCGTACTGCCGATCGAGGGGCGGGGCCGCCGGGCGGCGGACCGTCTCGCGCACCGCTCGTCCGCGAAGTGAGGTGCTGAGAGGGGGGCCGCCACGACGCTGGGGCGGCCGGAAGGTATCTCCTGCGTACGTTTTTCCTGCGTCCGTCAGCCGTTGCGGCGCAGGGCCTCGCTCAGCCTCGCCGCCGAGTCGATGACCGCCTGCGCGTGCATCCGGCCCGGGTGCCGGGTCAGCCGCTCGATCGGTCCGGAGACCGAGACGGCGGCCACCACCCGGTTCGAGGGGCCGCGGACCGGTGCGGAGACCGAGGCGACGCCCGGCTCGCGCTCGCCGATCGACTGGGCCCAGCCCCTGCGCCGTACGCCCGAGAGTGCCGTCGCCGTGAAGCGGGCGCCCTGGAGGCCGCGGTGCAGGCGCTCCGGCTCCTCCCAGGCCATCAGGATCTGGGCCGACGAGCCGGCCTTCATCGTGAGCGTGGAGCCGACCGGCACGGTGTCCCGCAGGCCGGACAGCCGCTCCGCCGCCGCCACGCAGATCCGCATGTCGCCCTGTCGCCGGTAGAGCTGCGCGCTCTCGCCCGTGATGTCCCGCAGGTGGGTGAGCACCGGCCCCGCCGTGGCCAGCAGACGGTCCTCGCCCGCCGACGCCGCGAGTTCCGCCAGCCGGGGGCCGAGAATGAATCGGCCCTGCATGTCCCTCGCCACCATCCGGTGGTGTTCCAGTGCCACGGCCAGTCGATGGGCCGTGGGTCGTGCGAGCCCGGTCGCCGCGACCAGCCCGGCGAGGGTGGCCGGACCGGACTCCAGGGCGCTCAGTACCAGAGCTGCCTTGTCGAGAACGCCGACGCCGCTAGAGTTGTCCATACGACGATACTCCCGTCTCACTCTGTGAAACGCAAGTTCAATTTTCGGCGGAAGTTGCGAACCTGTAGGGGCGGCCACACAACGGCCCCGTAGCCACCGCCCCGCACGGGGGTTTCCGGACGGCGGCGCACCGAATCTCTAGTTGGGCCGGCGAAGACGCCGGCCGGAGGGAAAGCGATGGGTAGGACACTCGCGGAGAAGGTCTGGGACGACCATGTCGTCCGGCGCGCCGAAGGTGAGCCCGACCTCCTCTTCATCGATCTGCACCTGCTGCACGAGGTGACCAGCCCCCAGGCCTTCGACGGCCTCCGGCAGGCCGGACGCCCGGTGCGGCGCCTCGACCTCACCATCGCCACCGAGGATCACAACACCCCGACCCTCGACATCGACAAGCCGATCGCCGACCCGGTCTCCCGCGCCCAGTTGGAGACCCTGCGCAAGAACTGCGCGGAGTTCGGTGTACGACTGCACCCGCTGGGCGACGTCGAGCAGGGCGTCGTGCACGTGGTCGGCCCGCAGCTGGGTCTGACCCAGCCCGGCACCACGGTCGTCTGCGGCGACTCCCACACCTCCACGCACGGTGCCTTCGGCGCCCTGGCGTTCGGCATCGGCACCAGCCAGGTCGAGCACGTCCTGGCCACCCAGACCCTGCCGATGGCCCGTCCGAAGACCATGGCGATCACCATCGACGGCGAACTGCCCGACGGCGTCACGGCCAAGGACCTGATCCTGGCGATCATCGCCCGCATCGGTACCGGCGGCGGCCAGGGCTACATCCTCGAATACCGCGGCTCGGCCATCGAGAAGCTCTCGATGGAAGCCCGGATGACCATCTGCAACATGTCGATCGAGGCCGGCGCCCGGGCGGGCATGATCGCCCCGGACGAGACCACCTTCGACTACCTGAAGGGCCGCGACCACGCCCCGCAGGGCGAGGACTGGGACGCCGCCGTCGCGTACTGGAAGACGCTGCGCACCGACGACGACGCGGTCTTCGACGCCGAGGTCGTCATCGACGCCGCCGCACTGGCGCCGTTCGTCACCTGGGGCACCAACCCCGGCCAGGGCGCGCCCCTGTCGGCCAACGTCCCCGACCCGGCTTCGTACGAGGACGCCTCGGAGCGCAACGCCGCCGAAAAGGCCCTGGAATACATGGGGTTGACCGCCGGCCAGCCGCTGCGCGACATCAACGTGGACACCGTCTTCGTAGGCTCCTGCACCAACGGCCGGATCGAGGACCTGCGTAACGCGGCCGCGATCCTGGACGGCCGTAAAGTCGCGAGAGGCGTACGGATGCTGGTCGTCCCGGGCTCCGTCCGGGTCGCCCTGCAGGCCGTCGAGGAGGGCCTGGACAAGGTCTTCACCGCCGCGGGCGCCGAATGGCGGCACGCGGGCTGCTCGATGTGTCTCGGCATGAACCCCGACCAGCTGGCCCCCGGCGAGCGCTCCGCCTCCACCTCGAACCGCAACTTCGAGGGCCGGCAGGGCAAGGGCGGCCGCACGCACCTGGTCTCCCCGCAGGTCGCCGCCGCGACCGCCGTGCTGGGCCACCTGGCCTCGCCGGCCGACCTGTCCGACGCCCGTACGCCCGCCGGAGTCTGAGAATCATGGAAGCTTTCACCACACACACCGGCCGGGCCGTCCCGCTGCGCCGCAGCAACGTCGACACCGACCAGATCATCCCCGCCCACTGGCTGAAGAAGGTCACCCGGGACGGCTTCGAGGACGGACTCTTCGAAGCCTGGCGCAAGGACGAGAACTTCGTCCTCAACCGCCCCGAGCGCAGCGGTGCCACGGTGCTGGTTGCCGGTCCCGACTTCGGCACCGGATCATCCCGCGAACACGCCGTGTGGGCGCTGCAGAACTACGGCTTCAAGGCCGTCATCTCCTCCCGGTTCGCCGACATCTTCCGCGGCAACTCGCTGAAGAACGGGCTGTTGACCGTCGTACTCGACCAGAAGGTCGTCGACGCGCTCTGGGAGCTGGCCGAGGCCGACCCGACGGCCGAGATCACCGTCGACCTGGAGGCGCGACAGGTCCGCGCAGCGGGCATCACCGCCGACTTCGAGCTCGACGAGAACGCCCGCTGGCGCCTGCTGAACGGGCTGGACGACATCAGCCTCACCCTTCAGAACGAAGCGGACATCGCGACTTACGAGGCGGCGAGGCCGAGCTTCAAGCCGCGTACAATTCACGCCTGAGCAGCGCGTTCCCAGGACTGCGCCCCCTGCCTTCTGGTAGGGGGCGCAGTCGCTTGTTGAGACCCCGTCGGGCGACAACTCGCCCCAGATGGCACAATCGGTGCATGGAACGCGACAGCCAACTCAAGCTTTACGGCCAAGTCGCCGACCGATTGAAGGAAGCGCACACAAGAGTGCGCACACTGCAAGTCCCGGAGGGCGTAAGGATGGCGCTGTCCCGGAAGCTGTTGGTCATCACGGCCGCGGCTAAGCACGATCTCCCGGATGCGGCAAGGCGTCTGGACCGGTTGATGAAGGACCTCGATGAGGGCCGATTCCCCGAAGGTGACTGACTCTGCGGAACTGTGCAGCGGTCGACTTCGTTGCGGCACTAGGGTGATTAGCCCGTTTCGTGTTTGATTTGCGGTATATATCTGCCTAACGTGCGAAAACGCTTGAACACTTTCGTTCTGGCAATGTCTCCGAAGGGGAAGACGTGAACAAGGCGCAGCTCGTAGAAGCGATTGCCGACAAGGTCGGCGGCCGTCAGCAGGCCGCGGACGCCGTTGACGCGGTGCTCGACGCGATCGTCCGTGCGGTTGTCGCGGGAGACCGTGTTTCGGTCACCGGCTTCGGCTCGTTCGAGAAGGTCGACCGTCCCGCCCGCTACGCGCGCAACCCGCAGACGGGTGAGCGGGTGCGGGTCAAGAAGACCTCGGTGCCCCGCTTCCGCGCGGGACAGGGCTTCAAGGACCTGGTGAGCGGCTCGAAGAAGCTCCCCAAGGGCGAGGTGGCCGTGAAGAAGGCGCCCAAGGGCAGCCTCACGGGCGGTGTTGCCCGTACGACGGCCAAGGCTGCGGCCAAGAAGGCCACGGCGAAGAAGGCCGTGGCGAAGAAGGCCGTGGCGAAGAAGGCCGTGACCGCCGCGAAGACCGCGGCCGCGAAGAAGACCACCGCGAAGAAGGCCGCTCCGGCAGCCAAGAAGACCACGGCAGCGGCGAAGAAGACCACGGCCGCGGCGGCGAAGAAGACGACGGCCGCCAAGAAGACCGCGCCCGCCAAGAAGGCCACGGCGAAGAAGGCGCCCGCGAAGAAGACCACGGCGCGCAAGACCACGGCGAAGAAGGCCACAGCGCGCAAGAAGTGAGGCCGGGCAGCGCACGGCTGCTCACACGCGCCGGGCCGGGCTCCCCTCGGGG
>NZ_JBHVFF010000197.1:0-16193 GCF_042801895.1 Streptomyces sp. NPDC057543
CACACAGCCCCTGGCAGCGCGGCACGAACGAGAACACGAACGGCCTGCTGCGCCAATACTTCCCGAAGGGAACCGACCTTTCGCGATGGGCGGCACAGGATATCGAGGCGGTCGCATCCACGCTCAACAGTCGCCCCCGCAAGAGCCTCGGATGGAAGACACCCGCCGAAGCCCTCAACGACCATCTACTATCGATCGTATAAGCCGGTGTTGCATCCACTGGTTGAACCTGGTTTGGGCTCCGTGGTCGGTGTGCATGATCGATCCGGCGAGGCTGCCTCGGGTGCGGACGGCTGCGGCCAGGGCGTCGGTGACGAGGTCCGCACGCATGTGGTCGGCGATCGCCCAGCCGGCCAGACGTCGCGATGCGAGGTCGATGACGGTGGCCAGGTAGCAGAACTTCCCGCCGTCGATGGGCAGGTAGGTGATGTCGCCGACGTATTTCGTGTTCGTAGCGGCGGCGGTGAAGTCGCGGCCGATCAGGTCGGGCGCCCTGACCGCGGCGGGGTCGGGAACGGTGGTGCGGTACCGGCGGCGCAACCGGACCCCTTCGATCCCGAACGTCCGCATGATCCTCGCAACCCGCTTGTGATTGACCGCCTCACCGCTCGTCTCGCGGAGCTCGGCGGTGATCCTCGGGGCTCCGTAGGTGCCGTCCGATTCCTGGTGCACCGACCGTATCCGGGCGGCCAGCCTCGCCTCGGCCGCCTGCCGGGCAGCCCGGTCCACAGCCGTCCGGCGCCAGTAGTAGAAACTCGAGCGGGCAACGCCGAGGATGCTGCACAGCCGCTTCACGCCATAGCGGCGCTGGAGGTCGGCGACACGCTGGAAGCGGTTCACCAGCGCGTCTCCCCGGCGAAATACTTCGCCGCCTTCCGCAGGATCTCGCGTTCCTCCTCCAACTCGCGGACCTTCTTGCGCAGGGCTGCGTTCTCCGCCTCCAGCGGGGTCGGAGGCTGGGCCGGTTCCTGCGTCCGGCGTCCCCGGGGCCGACTCACCCCGGCCGCCCTCACCCAGTTCCGCAGTGTTTCAGGGCTGATCCCCAGATCGGCGGCGACCGACCTGATCGTCGCCTCCGGCCGTGACTCGTACAGCGCGACCGCATCCGCCTTGAACTCCGGCGGGTAGTTCTTCATGACCACGACCACGAGATGTCCGTTCTCAGATCCTCAGGATCCAGTGTCTCGTGTGTCCAACATCAGGGGTCAAGGCCCAATGCCGGGTAGTTAGCGTTTTCGCAGGTCACGCAAGTGAGTTGAAGGATTCTTGGCGCAGAGCAACGGAGCTCGTTGGTACAGGCAGTCGACCAAGACAGCTTGTCCCGAAGGAGCTCCGTTGCCCCGTCATTGTGTCCTGCCGTCTGCGCTGGCGGCCATCACCCGAACGGTCACTGTGGCCGGGGGCCGGTTCGCTCCCGGGCATCTGGGGGAGCTGACGGCGGTCGTGCCGTTTGAGCTGGTGGACGCGGTCCTTGCGGAGACGAGGACGGTGCAGCGGCGGTTGCGTGATCTTCCGTCGCGGGTCGGGGTCTACTTCTTGCTGGCGATGTGCCTGTTTCCTGAGGTCGGATACCGTCTCGTCTGGGACAAGCTGACCGCGGGTCTGTCCGGGATGCCGGTGGTCTGTCCGTCGGCGAAGGCGTTGCGTGACCTGCGCCGGCGGATCGGCAGCGCGCCGGTGCGGGCGTTGTTCGAGGTGCTGGCCGGGTTGCTGGCCCGGCCGACGACGCCAGGGGTGCGTTTCGGTTCGTACCGGACGGTGTCGTTCGACGGCTGCAGCTCGCTGAGGGTGCCCGATTCCGAGCGGAACCGGGCCTGGCTGGGCAGGACTTCGCATCATGGCTATCCGACGCTGGAGTTGATGACACTGGTCGAGACCGCACCCGGGCCCTGGTCGGCGCCGTGTTCGGCCCCACCGCCGAGGGTGAGACAAGCTACGCCCGCCGGCTGTTGCATCTGCTGCGGCCGGACATGCTGGTGCTGTGGGACAAGGGATTCGACAGCAACGCCTTCCTCGCGCAGGTCACCGACACCGGCGCCCAGGTCCTGGGCCGGCTCCGCAGCAACCGGCGCACGCCGGTCCTCACCCTCCTCGCCGACGGCTCCTACCTGTCTGTGATCGGCACCGTGAAAGTGCGGATCATCGACGCGCAGATCGCCGTGACCTGCGCAGACGGCACTTCCTTCACCGGGTCCTACCGACTGGTCACCACGCTGACCGACGCCCGTCGTCACCCCGCCACCGCGCTGGTGGGTCTCTATCACCAGCGGTGGGAACACGAATCCGCGTACTACGCGCTCCGCCACACGATCATGAACGGGCGCAACCTCCGCTCGGGCGACCCGGCAGGCATCGAGCAGGAGATGTGGTCCCTGCTCACGCTCTACCAGGCCCTACGCACCGTGATGGTCGGTGCCGCCGAGTCCCTCCCCGGCACCGACCCGGACCGCTGCTGTTTCAGCATCGCGCTCCACACCGCCCGAGACCAGGTGATCCAGGCCAACGGCATCGTCACCGCGGACACCGATCGGGACACTCTCCTCGGGACGATCGGCCGTCGGATCCTGACCGGCCTGCTCCCGCCCCGCCGGCAACGGGTCAGCACCCGCAAGGTCAAGTCACCGATGTCCCGCTACAGCGAGCGACGCGAAGACGGCCGCCCCGGCACCAGCCGCACCGTCACCCACCTCGACGTCACTGTCCTCGAACCCGCGGATCAGTCACCCGCACTACCCTCGGCCTCCCGGGACGACCGGCACGCTACCCCAGCCGCGCGGCGCCGACACCGCATCCTGGCCCTGCTCCAGGAAGACCCCACGCGTCTTTGGCAGCCCCGTGACATCGCCGCCCACTTCGGCGACATCACCCTGGAGACCATGTACAGACAACTGAATCGGTGGGCCGCCAGCGGCCTCATCCACAAACTAGGCCCCGGCCTCTACGCCGCAACACCGTGGTCCCCAGACCCACTTGCGTGACCTGCGAAAACGCTAACTACCCGGCCTTGGGTCAAGGCCCGCCTTACGGTTGCCCGGACTTGGACACAGCAGGGGCACGGAGACAGCCGCGATCACAGCGAGCGACGACCGGTTACCGGGAAAGGCTCAGTGAGCCTGACCATACGCAGTACTGGCGCGACTATTCACTGCCAGCCTGTTGGGCGATCATGGAGACCAGGGTTGAGACGAGCTCATCGGACGTGACCTGCCACTTGTGCGCGGACAGGTGGCCGTTGGCCTCCATGTCTGTGATTCCGTGCACGCTGGTCAGCAACAGGGCAGCAAAATGGTGGGTGTGCTGGGCACCGACCAGATCTCCGACGACGGCAAGGAATTGATCCTGAGCGCGGTCGCCCGCCTGAACCGCCGCGTCAATGGCGGCCGTATCGCCGTCCGGGGCGGTGAACATCAGCCGGTACAGATGCGGTTGACGTCTACCGATCTCCATCAGCGCGGACAGCGCGCGGTGCAGCTTGTCGGCCGGGGACGCCTTTGGATCGGTGCGCACGGTGTGCACCTCGTCCGCGAGCCGTTCCAGGGCCTCGGCGGCGATGGTGGCCAGCAAGCTTCCCTTGTTGGGGAAGTGCCGGTACGGCGCCCCGCGCGTAACCCCGGCGCGCGCCCCGACCTCGCGTAGCGTCACCGCACCCGGCCCGCCAATGTCCAGCAGTTCGGCGGCTGCGTCCAATAGGGCACGCCGCGTCGCTGCGGCGGATTCCACTCGGCTGACCATGGCGACCAGTATAGCTTCAGTTGACATCGTCATCCCGGGCGCCTAGCATTTTTCAAATGACAACGTCATCTGAATTGGATGCCCGGGACTGCGTCGTCGTCACCGGAGCCTCGACAGGGATCGGCGCGGCGTCCGCACGCGAACTCGCCCGCCAGGGATTTCACGTCCTCGCAGGTGTGCGGCGCGAACAGGACGCCGAGGCGCTGCGCCTGCCGGGCATCGAGCCGGTCATCCTGGACATCACCCGGGCCGATCACATCGCCGAGCTGACCGCTCGCGTCAATGCACGGACAGGCGCCTTGCGGGCGCTGGTGAACAACGCCGGCATCTCCGCCAACGCCCCGGTGGAGACCCTGCCGCTCGACAAGTGGCGCAGGTTCTTCGAGGTCAACCTGTTTGGCCACGTCGCCATCACCCAGGCCCTGCTGCCCACCTTGCTGCGCCACTCCGGCCGGCTGATCAACATCAGCTCAGTCGGCGGAAAGATCGCCATGGGCACCTTCGGCCCCTACGGAGCCACAAAATTCGCCCTGGAGGCGGTCAGCGACGCACTGCGCCGCGAAGTAGCGCCCCTAGGTGTGAAGGTGGTGGTCGTCGAGCCCGGCGGAATCCGCACCAAGATGGCAGATCGGGGCATTGCAGTCACGAACCAGCTGGCCAAGGCCATGTCACCGGAACACCAAGACCGCTACGGGCCACTGGTCCAGGCAGTCACCGCGCAGACGGCCGCGTTCACCACCAAAGGCACCTCCGCCGAGGACGCAGCCCAGGTGATCTCCAAAGCCGTCAACGCCCGCAAGCCCCGCACCCGCTACACCATCGGCCGCGACGCGGCCCTGCTCACCCGCCTGACACGGGTGCTGCCGGACCGCATGCTCGACCGCCTCGTCGCAGCCGGCCTGCGCCCATACTGGCCGAAGACCGCCGCGCCCTCGCTGGAGCAGGCGGCCGACCGCGCCTGATGACCGGCCCTCAGGCCACCTTGGTCGGCAGACCGTCGGTCGCACGGATGACCGGTCGGCGGCCTGCTCCTGTGTCGCACCGTGGGGACGGCAGCACGCCCCCCGGGGAACGGCGGATTCCTCTTGAGCGGAGAAGGCTCGTCTGTCCCCGGACAAACCGTGACTGCGTGAGATGCGGGCAGCATCAGACCGCCATTGCATTTAAGACAGAGTGCTGCAAAAAGAGCAACGGCTCAGTCCGACGCCCTGTGTTCTTGGCCCACCTCCCCCGACTTTCGTCGCCGCGCTGCGCACTACCTGAAGAAGCGCCCAAATCCGAATCACGCGCTGAGCCAACCACGTGCCGAACAACGCTTTCGCCGCCCACCGACAAGGTCTTCGGTTACGTGCAGATCCCCACACACGATTGGACACCTGTGACCGCCCTCGATCCGCACACACTCGAAGCACTAAGGCGCGCCCGCTACGTCAGCCTGACGACCTACCGCAAGGACGGCACACCCGTAGCCACCCCGGTATGGCACGTTATGAACAGCGGACGGCTGTACGTATGGACCGAGGCCAGTTCATGGAAGGTCAAGCGGCTGCGGCGGGACCCGCGAGTCAAGGTCGTGGTCTGCAACGTGCGCGGCCGGATCAAGCCCAGCGCCCCCGAAGCGGTGGGCACCGGCCGACTGCTCGACGCCGGCAGCACAGAGACGGAGGCAGTACGCCGCATGCTGGGCCGCAAGTACCTAATGGCCCGTGTGGGCAACATGTACTCCTCACTGACCGGCCGGCGGCGACGCCATCCCACCGTCGCCCTGGAAATCACCTTCTGACACCGCTCGTCCCGCACCGCGCCGGCAACTGGGCTGGCGCCTCAGTCGTGGACACGGGTGTCATAACCGCACGTCAGCCGAGCCGAACGCAGGAATGGAATCGCCGCATCGGCGTCAACGTCGACTATGTGTCGAGCCCGACGAGGGCACTGACGTGAGGGCGCCGTAGTAGCGGTTGGGGCTTGCCGTAGCAGGTAGCTACGCGGCGTCATTGTTTGACGCGGTGGGAGCAGTGTTCGACGACGTTGCAGCGCCGGTAGACGGCTCTGTCGAATAGGCAGGTCCGTTCCCGGCGCCTACGACGAGGAGAGCTGATCGACGCGTTCGGGGATCGCGGCCTTGGCTCCTCGCCTGCGCAGGTAGCGATTGCACCCGACCACGTCCTGCCCGGGAGCGACCGGTGGTCGTAGTGCTTTCTTCCGAGGCGCACTGCATCGAGAGGCCGATCCGCTCCCGACCCAGCGTCCCTAGGGTGATCCACATGAGCGACGCAGCGCAGAAGACCGCCCGCGACCGGGCTCTGGACGTCGTCCGGGGGTACGTGGACCACGACCCCATCGCGGTTCGCGAGGCGCTGGAAGGTCTGGAGGTGGGCGGCTCGTTGGAGGTGTATGCCATCCTGAACGGCCTGTTGCGCTCCACCATCAGCATCATGGAGCTGACCGGCAGGCCGTGGCGGCTGGACGACCTGGTGCGGCGGGTCGACGAAGTCGCCGTCTCGGCCCCACCGCACTACGAGTTCGCCGTGGCGGAGGCGACGCGGGCTTGGGCCCGCGGAGATGAGTCGGCGATGCGGGCGGCCTCGTGCCGGGACCTTACCGGGGCCGTGCACATCACGGCCGTCGGCGTCGCCGTTCTGGGGCTGGCGGTGTGGGGCCGGACCGGTTTCCTCGATGTGCTCGCGGAGTTCCACGAGGTCGCCGCCGCGCTCGCCGACGAGTGGGTCTACGACATCTCAGAGCGCTCGTAACCCCGCGCCCCCAACTCTCGCCGGCTTCGTCGTCGATGCCACCTGTCTGCGAAGCCGGCGAGAACCCCCACCCAGGACACACATGAACTTCCAGACCCCGCTGTCGGCTCTGTTCCCCGGAACCTCGGGCCGGCTCCTTACCGCTCTCGTCGGGCATCACATCGCCCAGGCGGACAGACCGCTGACCCTGGAGGAGCTGTCCAAGAACGCGGCGGTGGCGTCGACGCAGCTGGAAGCGGCGCTCTTTCGCCTCGGTCTGCTCGGCCTCATCGAGCCGAGGCGTAAGGGGGAAGCCGTACATCTCATCACCGGCCATATCGTCTGGGGCGCCCTGCGCCGGCTGGTAGACCTACGCGACGCCGTCATCGACATGGTCCGTCGGGAGGCACAGGCGCGCCTCCGACCGGCGCCGCACTACCTGGCCCTGACCGGCGCCGTCATCGAGGGAACGGCCACACATCCCGCAGACGTACTGGAGCTGATCGTCATTCCTCCGCCGGCTGCTCCGCCCGACTGGCACGACGGCGTAGCCGCCCTCGTCTCCCACCTGTCCCGGGCACTCGGCAACGTCGTGGTCCACTGCACCGCTCAGGACACCGACGAGGCGGAGGCCAGGGGCGGAGCCAATGCCGTGCGCGTGTTCCTTCCATGAGAGCGGACGCCCTGGAGACGGGCGTTCATTCGTTGGCGCCGGTCACCCGCCGTACCAGATCCGCCCAAGTGGCCTGGAGGCGCACGGTGGTGACCTGGTCGTCGGTGCGCAGGTGGTCGAGGGTCTCCAGGTCGACAAAAGCGAGCAGAGCGTGGGCGAGCATGGTGCGGTCGCCCACGACTCCCGCCTCCCCCAGCAGCGAGGTGACGTGGTGGCGGAAGGCCCGGCCGTAGTGCGAGGTCTGGCGGCGTTCGCTGGAGACCAGGCGCCCCAGTGCCGGGCCCAGGTCCGTCTCGTCGGCGACTCGCTCGATCAGGGCGTGCCCGAACGCGATCAGCCGGTCACTCGCGGGCGCCCCCGGCCCCAGCGGCGGCGGACCGAGGGGCACCCCGAGTACGGGTACGTCACCCCGCTCGAAACGAGAACCTTGCTCAAGCAAGACCTCACCCCCGCAGCGTAAACACCCGCTGTCCAGGACCCGGGGGGAACTTCACCTGGTACTGGCTGAGCCCGAGCAGGTCCCTGCCGTGCTCGTTGTTCTCCTCGATCTTCCAGCACATCCCCGCGATCCGGATCAGTTCGCTGATCGCAGTGCCTTCGAGGGCGTGGACCAGGAAGAACTCGATCTCGGACTGGTTAAAGACGCTGCGCCGCACCAGCAGCGTATGAGCGTGGCTTGGCGCACAGGGTCCCGGTGCTTCAAGAGAGTCCCGGATCCGCCCACCCTGGAGCGTGTAGACCTCACGCAGCGCGACCGGCAGGGCGCAGCCGGGGGGAAGGCCATCTTCTCAACTCGTCGCCGGTACGAACGGTCTCTGCCCACAGCGGGGCCTCGCCCCCCCGGCAACCTGTGTCCGGGACCGGGCACGGCGGCTGGTCTGCCTCTCCCCAGACGGCACCGCCCGCCCTCACCGGCCGCACCACGCATGACCACGGCAGCTGCCAGCAGCTGCGGGCGGACGCAGTTGACGGTCAGAGTGCCGGGCGCGTGCTCTCACGCACTACTAGCTCGTACCCCGCGGTGAGCCGCGAGTGCGGCGCCATCGCGCCCGCATCGATCCTGCGCATCAGCGCGTCCACCGCCAGCTCCGCGATGCTCCCCTTGTCGGGGGCGACGGTGGTCAGGGACGGCACGCTGTAGCGGGACTCCTCCACGTCGTCGAAGCCGACCACAGCCAGGTCCTGCGGCACCCGTACGCCGCGGTCGTGCGCGGCGCGCAGCGCGCCCGAGGCCAGCAGGTCGTTGAAGCAGAAGACGGCGTCTGGTGGGTCATCGAGAGCGAGCAGCGCATGCATCGCTTCGACCCCCGCTCTGCGCGTGAACTCCCTGGTTTCCGGGGCCAGTCGAGGGTCGTGCGGGACTCCGGCCGCATGCAGCGCGGTCAGGTAGCCGTGCATACGCTGGACCGTGGTCGCATGGGCGAGCCCCGCGGGCTGCCCGATGGCGGCGACACGGCGACGGCCGAGGGAAAGCAGATGGTCGGTGGCCTCGCGGGCAGCGGCCGCATTGTCGATCAGTACGTGGTCGGCGGGAATCTCGTAGGACCGCTCACCCAACAGGACCAGTGGAACGCGACGTTCACGGGCGCCGAGAACCTGCTCGTCGAGCCGGAGCGGGCTGAGCAGGACCCCGTCGATGAGCGGATCACTGAGCCCGCAGGCAATGCGCAACTCCTCCGCCGGGTCGCCACCGGTGTCCTCGATGAGTACGGTGCAGCCCCGCTTCTTCGCGGCTGCGATGACCTGCGCGGCCAGCTCCGCGAAGTAGGGCGACACGAGCTCCGGGACGGCAAGCGCGATGATTCCGCTGCGTCCGGTGCGCAAGTGGCGAGCGGAGGCGTTCGGCTGATAGTCCAGCTCCGCGATGACGCGCAGGACCCTCTCGCGGGTCCGGTCTGCGACTTTCGCCTCGCCACGGACGACGTTCGACACCGTTTTGATCGACACCCCGGCGCGCTCCGCGACGTCCTTCAGGCGACTGCCTGCCACACGGTCCACCTCCCTCGACACCTGGAGTGTACGCCATATTCCAACGTTGCAATCACCGAACGCCGAACCCGCCGGGCCGTCCACCGCAGGAAGTTCTTGCCGGAGTGTTGACGTCGTATTACACGCCAGATACAACGTTGTAACCGCAGCGGATAGCCCAGCAGTGCGGCTACCAATGCCCTCTATTCCAACGTTGCACTCCACATCTGCCGTGGAAGGACACCTGCCCATGCGGGACCGCATACCGCCCCCTCCGTCCCCCGTCCCGTCCCGCCGCCGCGTGCTGCGCGGAACGCTGGCGCTCGGCGCGACGGGCGCCAGCGCGCTCGCCGCCGCCGGCTGCGGCAGCACGCTAGGGCAGGGGTTCACCGGCGGCGCACCCGAGCCGTCCCGGCTGAACTTCTGGAATCCGTTCACCGGCGGCGACGGCGAGCGGATGCTGGCCATGCAGGAGTTCTTCCGCACCACACACCGATCGGTCGACCTAAGATCGGCGACCTTCCTGTGGGGCAACCCCTATTACACGAAGCTGACCCTCGCCACTCTCGGAGGCCGCCCTCCGCAGGTCGCGGTCACCCATCTGTCGAAGGTACCCACGCTCGTCGAGGCGGGTCTGCTCACCGAGTTGCACAGCGCCGACCTGGCTCGGCACGGGCTCACCTCCGACCGGTTCGACGCGCGCCCCTGGAGGAAGTCGCAGGTCGACGGCGTGCTGCATGCCGTGCCGATCGACACGCATCCGTTCGTGCTGTACTTCCGTACGGACATCGCCGAGAAGGCTGGACTCCTCGACGGACAGGGCCGATTGACGGACCTGGACGGACCCGACGCCTTCATCGACGCGATGCGCGCGGCGAAGGAGGTGACCGGCGCCTGGGGCGGTTCGATCGCCTCGGTGAAGGACGCCTCGACCCAGTTTCGCCTGTTCTGGTCGCTGTATCGGCAGCTCGGCGGTGGAGATCTCGTCGCCGACCGGGGCCGGCGGGTCGTCGTCGACACGGCGGCCGCCGCCGAGGCGCTCTCCTATATGCGCCGTCTCACCAAGGAGAAGGTGGTGCCGCCCGCCGCCGACGGACAGGGCGGCGCCATCACCCTCCTCAACACCGGCAAGGCCGGCTTTCTGATGGACGGCGTCTGGCAGGTCCTCGCGGTGAAGTCCGCGAAGGTGAAGTTCGACATGCGGCCGCTGCCCCGGATCTTCAAGGACGCCCCCTACGCCTGCGCTGCGGACTCGCATGCCCTGGTGCTGCCGAAAGCGCCCTCCGAGAAGGCCCAACGCCTCGACATGTCATTGGAGTTCATCGCTTCGATGCTGCACTCCAGCAACCTGTGGGCCGAGGGCGGACATGTGCCGGCCTGGCTGCCGACGCAGCGTTCGCGCACCTACCAGGAGCTGGTGCCGCAGTCGCACTACGCCACGGCCGCCGACGGCGCGGCCTACGACCCGGCCGCCTGGTACGGCGGCGCTGGCAGCACCCTGCAGCAGGTGGTGGGGGACGCAGCGACCTCCGTGTTCACCGGGGCCACCAGTCCCACGGCGGGCGCCGAACGGATCCGCCGCAAACTGCGTGAACTGGCAGCACGGCCCGCGCCGGTCTGACCCATCCGTGCGGCCCTCGTCGGCGCGACCGGCCGGATCGCGCCGCCCCAATTCAGCTCCGCTCCACCCGCCCCTGGATTCCGTACACCTTGACCGAAAGGCCGACCCGTGGCCACGACGACCGCTCTTCCCCCGCCATCCAACCGAGGCGACCGCTGGGCGGGCCCGGGCATGCTGCTGCCCTTCGCCCTCTTCTATCTGGTGTTCCTGGTGGGACCGTTGGTCTATGCCGTGGTCGCCGGGTTCTTCGAAACGAGCCTCCTCAAGAGTGGCCTCGGAGACTTCGCCGGCTGGTCCAACTACGCGTCGGTTCTCGGTGATTCCGAGTTCTGGCGGACCTTGCGCAACACCCTGTGGTTCACGGTCCTGACGACTGTGCCGCTGGTGCTGCTCAGTCTCGTACTCGCGCTGCTCACCGACCGGTTCATGCGCGGCCGGTGGTTCTTCCGGTTCGCCTTCTTCGCGCCGTTCGTGCTGCCGTCCGCAGTGATGTCGCTGCTGTTCATGTTCATCTACGCCGACCAGGTGGGCCTGGCCCAGTCGGTGGCCACCTCGCTCGGCGTGGACTCCCCGCCGTCCTGGCTGGGCGATCCGGACTGGGCGATGGTGTCCATCGCGGTAGCCACCGTGTGGTGGACAATCGGCTTCAACTTCGTGCTGTACCTGGCCGGTCTGCAGGAGGTGCCGCGCGAGGTGCACGAGGCCGCCGCAGTCGACGGGGCCGGACCCTGGCAGCGCATCCGCCTGGTCGTCGTCCCGATGCTGAGCCGTACGACGACGCTGGTCACGGTCCTGCAGGTGATCGCCTCGCTGAAGGTCTTCGACCAGATCTACATGATGACGGGCGGCGGCCCCGACGGCAGCACCCGCCCCTCGCTCCAGCTGATCTACGACACCGGCTTCGTCGAGGGCCGCGTGGGCTATGCCTCGACCGTGTCGCTGCTGCTGTTCGTGGTGATCCTGTTCGTCTCTCTCGTCTGGTTCGCCTTGGTCCGTCGCGCCGAGAAGGAGAACTGACCATGACCTCGATCGCCGACCGCCCCGTGACGGACCGCCCGGCTGCCACCGACCCGCCGAAGCGGCGCCACGACGCGGAGCGTCTGTTCAACCGGGTGGCGCTCGGCGTGCTGATCGCTTTTGCACTTCTGTGGCTGGTGCCGCTGGCCTGGGCGCTCGCCACCTCGATACGGCCCGCGCAGGAGGTCGTTACCGACCCAACTGGGTGGTTCACTGCGCATCCGACGTTCGCCGCGTACGGGGAGATCTTCGACGCGGGCAAGCTGCCCTACTGGTACGCGAACAGCTTCATCACTTCGGTCCTGACCACACTGTTCACGGTCGTACTGGCCTCGCTGGCGGCGTTCGCGCTGTCGCAGACCCGGTTCCGGGCGCGCCGGGCCGCGTTCGTCCTGCTGCTCGCCGGAATCATGGTCCCGGGGCAGGTTCTGATGATCCCGCAGTTCCTCGCGCTGCAGTCGGCGGGGCTGCTCAACACCTACTGGGGTGTGATCCTGCCCCAGGTCCCGAACGTCGTCGCCGTATTCGTCTTCAAGCAGTTCTTCGACGGGATCCCACGCGAGCTGATCGACGCGGCGCGTGCAGACGGCGCGGGCTGGCTGCGTACTTACGTGCAGATCGTGATGCCAGTCTCCCGGCCGGCCGTCTCCGCTGTGACGATCTTCGTGTTCGTCGGCGTGTGGAACAACTTCCTGTGGCCGCTGCTCGTCGTCACCGACCCGGAGATGATGACGCTGCCCGTCGGACTGACCTCCGTCCAGGACGTGTTCGGCGTCCCCTACGCCCAGCTCATGGCCTCCGCCGTGCTCGGCGCGATCCCGCTGCTCGCGGTGTTCGCACTCTTCCAGCGCCGCATCGTCGAGGGCATCGCCGGCACCGGCCTCAAGTGACCCGCCGTCCCCCACCACCGGCCCGATCAAGCTCAGTTGTCCACCCTTCCGGGAGAGACCCATGTCGGCACATCACCCCGCACGACCGACCTCGCTCCGCACTGCCACCCTGCTGCCTCTGCTGCTCGCTCTCCTGGCCGGGCTGGTCGTCGCGCAGTCCGGCACCCCGGCCGCCGCGGCAACCGGGACTCTCCTGCGCGACGGCACCGGCCTGTACCCCCGCGCCATCCGACTCGCCCACAGCGGCGACGCCAACGGCCGCGTCCTGGCCTCGGTCGTCACCTTCTCCGGCAACAACGGCCTCGGCGCCGTCCACGAGAGCACCGACGGCGGCACCTCGTTCCACGAGGTCGGCACGGTCAGTGACCCCGAGGCCGCGGCCGGGCAGGGTCTGTGCTGCTCGACCCTGTACGAACTCCCGCAGCGGATCGGCTCCCTGCCCGCGGGCACCTTGCTGTGGGCCGCATCGGTCGGCCAGGACGAACCGAACCGACGCATGGCGCTGCGCGTCTTCAAGAGCAACGACATCGGCCGCAGTTGGAACTACCTCTCGACAATCGCCACGGCACCGGATACCAAGGGCCTGTGGGAGCCGGAATTCTCCGTCGACGCCTCAGGCGCCCTGGTCGCGCACTACTCCGACGAGACCGACCCCGCCCACAGCCAGAAGCTGGTGGCAGCCCGCACCGCCAACGGGCTGCACTGGACCGGGCACCACAACACCATCGCCAGCACACTCGCCTCCGACCGTCCCGGCATGGCGGTGGTCCGCAGGATCGGCGACGGCACCTATGTGATGTCGTACGAGATCTGCGCAGCCGCAGGCCAGTACGTCTGCGTCGTGCACTACCGCACCTCCCCCGACGGCTGGAACTGGGGCGACCCCGCCTACCTGGGCATCCGCCCAGAGACCACCGACGGCAAGTACTTCAAGCACGCGCCGAACCTGGCCTGGGCGCCCGAGGCGGGCAACCCGAAGGGCCGGCTCTTCCTCGTCGGCCAGGTCATGTACAACCGTGACGGCAGCCGGGCCGAGGGAAGCGGACGCACGGTCTGGGTCAACAGCGCTGGCGCCTCAGGAAGTTGGCGTGCGATGCCCGCGCCGGTCACGGTCGAGTCGACGACCGTCGACTACTGCCCCAATTACAGCTCCAGCCTGCTGCCCTCCCCCGACGGCACCCGCCTGCTCCAGATCGCCACGGACTGGGCCGGCTCCGTCTGCAAGCCCTACTTCGCCACCAGCTCAATTCCCGCCCCGTAACCCTGAGCACCTCACTCGCAACACCTGCTGTGAAGGATGAACATGCACCAGTCGCCCCACCCACCCAAGCCGGAGTACCCGCGCCCGCAGTGCGTTCGCCCCGACTGGCTGAACCTCAACGGTGAGTGGCAGTTCGAGATCGACCGCAGCGATTCGGGACTGGAGCGCGGCCTGCGCACCCGGGAGCTCACCGACCGCATCATCGTGCCCTTCGCACCGGAGTCACGGGCCTCGGGCATCGAGGACACCGACTTCCTGCATGCCGTGTGGTACCGCCGCGACGTGATCGTCCCCGAGGCCTGGGCCGGCCGCGACGTACTCCTGCACCTGGGAGCCGTGGACCACGACGCGACGGTCTGGGTGAACGACGTCGAGGTCGCACGCCACCGCGGCGGCTTCAGCTCGTTCACCGCCTCACTCAGGGGGGTCGCGGCGGCGGGCGAAACGGCGACCATCGTCGTCCGGGCCCGCGACACCCCGTCGGAGCCGCAGGCCCGCGGCAAACAGGCCACCTGGTACGGCAACACGGGCTGCCACTACACCCGTACCACCGGCATCTGGCAGACCGTGTGGCTGGAGCCAGTGCCCCGCGCGCACATCAGCTCGCTGAACATCGTCCCCCAACGCACCGCCAGCAGCTTCCACATCACCGCCGAGCTCTCGCACCACACCGCTGGCCTCACGCTCGAAGCCGTACTGACCGACGAGGCCGGCGACGTGTGCGTGGCCGCCGTGCCCGCGGACGACCTCGCACCTGGCCTCACCCTGCCGGTCCCGGCCGGCCGGGTCCGCCTGTGGTCACCGCAGGACCCTCACCTGTACGGACTGCGCCTGCGCCTCACCCAAGACGGTGAGGTGATCGACGAGGTCGGCTCGTACGCAGGCCTCCGATCGGTCGCGATCAACGGCAACCGCATCCTCCTCAACGGCCAACCCGTGTTCCAGCGTCTCGTCCTCGACCAGGGCTACTGGCCCGACACCCTGATGACCTCCCCCAGCGACGACGCCCTGCGCCGGGACATCGAACTCGCCATGGCCGCCGGCTTCAACGGAGCGCGACTCCACCAGAAGGTCTTCGAGGAGCGCTTCTACTACCACGCCGACCGCCTGGGCTACCTCGTCTGGGGCGAGTTCGGGGACTGGGGCACATCCGGACAGGGACCGGCAGGCAACAACCAACAACCCACCGCCTCCTTCGTCGCCCAGTGGCTCGAAGTGCTGCGCCGCGACCGAAGCCACCCGTCGATCATCGGCTGGTGCCCACTCAACGAGACCCACCAGCTCCTCCACGACCGGCTCACTCAACTCGACGACGTGACCCTCGCGATGTACTTGGCCACCAAGGCCGCCGACCCGAGCCGCCCGGTCGTCGACGCGTCCGGCTACGCCCACCGCGTACGCGACGCCGATGTCTACGACTCCCACTCCTACGAACAGGACCCGGAAGCCTTCCGCCGCGAACAGTCCGGCCTGCGGGACGGCCGTCCCTACCTCAACGAACTGGACGGTGTGGCCATGTCCTACTCCTACGCGGGCCAGCCGTTCTTCGTGTCCGAGTACGGCGGCATCTGGTGGAACCCGCAGCGCCTGGGCGAGGACCAGCAGTCCGCGGACGACCCGGGCCGGGCCGACTCATGGGGGTACGGCCAACGGGTCGAGAGCGTCGAAGCATGGCACGAGCGCTTCGAGGGCCTGACCCGCGTCCTTCTCGACAACCCCGACATGTTCGGCTACTGCTACACGCAGCTGACCGACACCTTCCAGGAGGAGAACGGCCTCTACGACTTCGACCGAAAGCCGAAGTTCGACATCGACCGGATCCGCGCGTTCCAGACCAGCGAGGCGGCCTACGAACGAGCGGGAGGGGATCGGGGGACGGCTTTCCGCTCGTAGCGCCGCGGCTGTGACGGCAAAGGACGTCGAGGGGAACACCCACCTCCCTGGCACAGGCCCCGTCCGCGCAGGAGCATCGAGCCATCGCACGCCGTGTGGAAGGTCGCCGCCGGATCAGGGCAAGTTCCGTCGGCGTCCTTGCGCTTGTGTCTTCGGGTCAGCGATGTCTGGGCCCAGTGGCCCAAGTACCCGAGTAGTACCGTCACGATCGGCAACGCCCACGTCGTCATGAGGCGATGTTGACCCAAAGGGATGAGTCCATGCCCGGCCCTGTACCAAGACCGTGTCCTATGTGGTGAGTCGGAGGAGTCGTCGGCCGGGTCGGTGGCCGGGCCGAGCTGCGCCTTGAGCCAGGCGCTGGCCGCCCGCCGGGACGGGGGTTCCCATAGGGGGCGCCGCACAACAA